>NZ_JASCAQ010000058.1:0-71247 GCF_029967685.1 Erwinia sp. V90_4
AGGCTCTGGTTTCTGATACCAGCATTCCGGGGTTCGAATCCCTGCACCCCAGCCATATTTAGACGGCTGGTAATACGAGTCGCAAAGAAAAAGACGCCTGGTTCGCCAGTCGCATAAGTAATAATTGGGGTGTCGCCAAGTGGTAAGGCTCTGGTTTCTGATACCAGCATTCCGGGGTTCGAATCCCTGCACCCCAGCCAATTAGTAAAGAAGCCCGCGCAAGCGGGCTTTTTTACGTCTGAATAAAGGCGCGATCGGAAAAACATCGGCCCCGACGAAATGACCGGGCAGTGTTGCTAGCGGTAGAGGCTGACCCTCTGGTTCGGTCAGCCTGCCATCCCACCGTTGCTACAAACCTAACGCATACCTTAATGCCTGACGCTTAAGCACGCCCGAATGCTGCGCGACAATCAATCCAAGGTTACGCAACACCTTCAGGGGTGCCGACTGATTGCTGAAGGCAAAATAGAACAGGTCCATCCCGCTCTGCATCAGCAGGTTGTCCTTCAGGCGTTTGCGCTGATAGCGCTGTAATACCGCTGCGGATGCCCAGTCCTCCGCACGCAGCCGCGACGCACTCAACACCTCAATCAGCGCGTCCACGTCGCGATAGCCGAGGTTCACCCCCTGCCCGGCCAGCGGATTAATGGTGTGAGCCGCATCGCCCACCAGCGCCAGACCGGGCAGCACATAGCGCGTGGCATGGCGGCGCACCAGCGGGAAGGAACCGGCGGCGACCGGGGTCACTCTGCCCACTCGCGGCGGGAAGTGTGCCTGGATCTCCTTTTGCAGCTGGGGCATGCTCATCGCCTGCAGCTGGCGGATGCGTGCCGGGCTGTCATACCACACCAGCGACGCCCAGCGATCAAACAGCGGCAGGAATGCGCGTGGGCCATCCGGAGTGAACTGCTGCCAGGTGGTATCGCCGGCGTCATGCTCACAGCGCACGCTGATCAACATGCACGACTGAGAATAATTCCAGCCGTGTATACCAATCCCGGCCAGCTGCCGAACCTGGGAGTTCGCCCCGTCAGCGCCGACCACCAGCCGTGCGTGCAGCTGCTCACCGTTATCCAGCGTTAACTGCCAGCCGCCGTTTTCACTTTGCAGATCGCGCAGGCGAGCCGGGCAAAGTAGCTGAACCGGTTGCTGCTGCAGACGCTGCCACAGAGCCTGCTGCAACACGCTGTTTTCCACCATAAAACCCAGTTCTGGCAGGCCAAGCGACTCGGCATCAAAATTAACTGCTGCGGTCTGCCACTCCCAGGTTTCCAGCTTGCGGTAAGGCACTGTGCGCATCGCCAGCACCGCAGGCCAGACATCAAGCTGTTTTAGCAGCGCAGCGGAGGCAGCACCGATAGCGGAAATACGCACATCCGGATCGCTCCCCGCCACAAACTCTGCCGGCGTTTCCTGCTCCAGCACTGCAACCTGAAAACCGTGCTGCGCCAGACCACTCGCCAGCGCTGCGCCCACCATGCCGCCACCGACAATGGCCACGTCCACTTTCTGCTTTATTTCCGTCATTTTTTTTCCTTCGCCGGCCTGACCTGGCGTGCTGTGTGGCTACACCTCACCGGCTGAATTCTGTTATCCTGAGCGTGATTAAGTGTACCGGAATTTTCTGTGACAATCAGATCGCCGCAACACGGGCTTAATGGGCGTCTCTGCACGACAGAATACGCGCCCTGCTCCTCTTTCTGCATGACAAATGGCAAGTCGATGACAAAAAAACTACATATCAAAACCTGGGGCTGTCAGATGAATGAGTATGACTCATCCAAAATGGCTGACCTGTTAAACAGCACACACGGCTATGTTCTGACTGAAGAGGCGGAAGATGCCGACATACTGCTGCTCAACACCTGTTCGATTCGTGAAAAGGCTCAGGAAAAAGTTTTTGCGCTGCTTGGCCGCTGGAGAAAGCTGAAGGAAGCGAACCCCGATGTGATTATCGGCGTTGGCGGCTGCGTGGCCTCGCAGGAGGGTGCCCAGCTCCGCCAGCGCGCCAGCTGTGTCGATATCGTCTTTGGCCCACAGACGCTGCACCGCCTGCCGGAGATGATCAACACCGTGCGCGGCAGTAAAAGCCCGGTGGTGGATGTCAGCTTCCCGGAGATAGAAAAGTTTGACCGCATGCCGGAACCGCGGGCTGAAGGACCGACCGCTTTTGTCTCGATCATGGAAGGCTGCAACAAATATTGTACCTTCTGCGTGGTGCCCTACACCCGCGGTGAAGAGGTCAGCCGCCCTTCTGACGATATTCTGTTTGAAATTGCTCAGCTGGCCGCGCAGGGCGTGCGTGAAGTCAACCTGCTGGGCCAGAACGTCAATGCTTATCGCGGAGCCACCTATGACGGCGGGATCTGCTCGTTTGCCGAGCTGCTGCGGCTGGTCGCTGCCATTGATGGTATCGACCGTATCCGTTTTACCACCAGCCATCCGATTGAATTCACCGACGATATCATTGATGTCTATCGCGATACGCCGGAGCTGGTGAGCTTCCTGCATCTGCCGGTGCAGAGCGGCGCGGACCGTATTCTGACCCTGATGAAGCGCGCCCATACCGCGCTGGAGTACAAAGCCATCATCCGAAAACTGCGCGCTGCACGCCCGGATATTCAGATGAGCTCTGACTTTATCATCGGCTTCCCGGGCGAAACCCAGGCCGACTTTGAGCAGACCATGAAGCTGGTTGGTGAGATAAACTTCGATACCAGCTTCAGCTTTATTTACTCCGCGCGCCCCGGCACGCCAGCCGCCGATTTGCCGGACGATGTCTCGGAAGAAGAGAAAAAGCAGCGTCTCTATATTCTGCAGGACCGCATCAACCAGCAGGTGATGAGTTGGAGCCGCAGCAAGCTCGGCACCGTGCAGCGCATTCTGGTGGAGGGCACCTCACGCAAGAATGTGATGGAACTCTCCGGGCGTACCGAATGTAACCGCGTGGTGAACTTTGAAGGCACTCCGGAGCACATCGGCAAGTTTGTCGATGTGGAAATCGTTGATGTCTACGCCAACTCGCTGCGTGGCGTGCTGGTGCGCGCTGAAGATCAGATGGACCTGCGCACTCTTGAATCCCCAGCCTCCGTTATCGCACGCACGCGCAAAGAGAACGAACTCGGCGTGGGAACTTTCCAGCCTTGACCCCCAATTTTTGCGGCACGTCTTCAGATGTGCCGCATCATTTCATCGCGTTACACTTGCTTTCTGAAACACGCGCCCAAATATCCACACGGACGCTTGCAGCTTTGCGCTTCGCCATAAATAATTTCGCTATGGCTCTGCTGTTAAAGCCCGTCTCGCCATCCATTTCTCAACCTGGCCCTGTGTGACCCAAAGGATTAGTTTGAATATTGAAACACGTGAAATAACTCTGGAACCCATCGACAATACCCGGTTGCTGAGCCTGTGTGGCCCGTTTGATGACAATATCAAGCTGCTCGAGCGCCGTCTGGGGATTGAGATTAATCGCCGTGAGAATGCCTTTAAGCTGGTTGGCCGTGCGCTGAGTGTCGACGCCGCTGCCGATATCCTGCGCCATCTGTATGTGGATACCGCCCCGATACGCGGCCACATTCCGGATATCGATCCGGAACAGATCCATCTGGCGGTTAAAGAGAGCCGCGTACTGGAGCAGACAGCCGACAGCGTGCCTGAGTTTGGCAAAGCGATTCACATCAAGACCAAGCGTGGCGTGATTAAGCCACGTACGCCAAATCAGGCGCAATATGTGGCCAACATCCTCGACCACGATGTGACCTTCGGCATCGGCCCTGCCGGAACGGGTAAAACCTATCTGGCCGTGGCGGCAGCGGTCGATGCGCTGGAGCGCCAGGAGATCCGCCGCATTCTGCTGACCCGCCCGGCGGTTGAGGCCGGAGAAAAGCTTGGCTTTCTGCCGGGCGACCTGAGCCAAAAGGTTGACCCTTACCTGCGCCCGCTGTACGACGCTCTGTTCGAGATGCTCGGTTTTGAGCGCGTTGAAAAGCTGATTGAGCGCAACGTCATCGAAGTCGCGCCGCTGGCCTATATGCGCGGCCGTACGCTGAACGATGCCTTCATCATCCTCGATGAAAGCCAGAACACCACCATCGAACAGATGAAGATGTTCCTCACGCGCATTGGATTTAATTCCAAAGCGGTAATCACCGGTGACGTGACGCAGATTGACCTGCCGCGCAACCTGAAGTCCGGCCTGCGCCACGCCATTGAGGTGCTGTCCGACGTGAAAGAGTTGAGCTTTAACTTTTTCCACAGTGAAGACGTGGTGCGCCATCCGGTGGTGGCACGTATCGTCGTGGCCTATGAAGCCTGGGAAGCCGCCGACCAGAAACGTCGCGATGCTCAGGCAGAAGAACGTAAACGTGAAGCGCTTGCTGCTCAGCAGGCTTCACAGGAGAACAAATGAGTAATGTGATTCTTGATCTGCAGCTTGCCTGCGAGAACGCGCAGGGTCTGCCGCCAGAGTCGGACTTTCAGCGCTGGCTGGAGGCGGTTCTGCCGCAGTTCCAGCCGGAAAGCGAAGTCACTATCCGTCTGGTTGATGAGGCGGAGAGCCGTGAGCTGAACCACACCTATCGTAGCAAGGATAAGCCGACCAACGTGCTCTCATTCCCGTTTGAAGCACCGCCGGGTATTGAGCTGCCGCTGTTGGGCGATCTGATCATCTGCCGTCAGGTGGTTGAGCAGGAAGCGGCAGAGCAGGAAAAAGCGCTGGAGGCCCACTGGGCGCACATGGTGATCCACGGTAGCCTTCACCTGCTGGGTTATGATCACATCGAAGATGAAGAAGCCGAAGAGATGGAATCGCTGGAAACCGAGATAATGCTTGCTCTCGGGTATCCCGATCCGTACATTTCGGAGAAAGAATAACTGAATCAACCCAAAATGATTCGAATTGCAGCAAGGCGGCCAGATCGAGAGTTCCCGGCAACACAGTCAGCTATGTGACGGGGGCGAGCGAGCGCAGCCAAGGCACCTGCCGTTCGAAGTATCAAGGGTAAACACGCCTGCCCCTGAATAATTCGGGGCAGCCGATCACACAACAGAGAGACAAACTCAAAAACGCCATGAGCGATGACCATTCACAAAACAATGACAGTCCCCCGAGTAAAAAGGGATTTTTTTCACTCATTCTCAACCAGCTTTTTCACGGTGAGCCAAAAAACCGTGACGACCTGCTGGAACTGATCCGCGACTCCGAACAGAATGACCTGATTGACCCGGATACCAGGGACATGCTGGAAGGGGTGATGGATATTGCCGAACAGCGGGTACGTGACATTATGATCCCCCGCTCCCAGATGGTGACGCTGAAGCGTAACCAGACGCTGGAAGAGTGCCTTGGGGTCATTATTGACTCCGCGCACTCACGTTTCCCGGTAATCAGTGAAGACAAGGACCACGTTGAAGGCATCCTGATGGCCAAGGATCTGCTGCCGTTTATGAGCAGTGAATCTGAGCCTTTCAGCATCGAAAAAGTTCTGCGCCCTGCGGTGGTGGTACCGGAAAGCAAGCGCGTTGACCGCATGCTGAAAGAGTTCCGCTCGCAGCGGTACCATATGGCGATTGTGATTGATGAATTCGGTGGCGTTTCCGGTCTGGTCACCATTGAGGATATCCTCGAGCTGATTGTCGGTGAAATCGAAGATGAGTATGACGATGAAGAAGATCGCGATATTCGTCAGCTGAGTCGCCACACCTACACTATCCGGGCACTGACGCCGATCGAAGATTTTAATGAAGTCTTCGAGACCAGCTTCAGTGACGAAGAGGTCGACACCATCGGTGGCCTGGTGATGCAGGGCTTCGGCCATCTGCCGGCCCGCGGTGAAAGTATTGAGATTGACGGTTACCAGTTTAAAGTGGCGATGGCGGACAGCCGTCGTATTATTCAGGTCCATGTCCGTATCCCGGAAAATTCGCCGCAACCGACTCTGGAAGAGTAACTACCGTATGGCAATTGCCTCAATCTACCAGCGCCAGCGGGTTCGCCTGCTTTTAGCGCTGATTACGGGTGCCATTGGCACCCTTTCTTTCTCCCCCTATGATTTCTGGCCCGCTGCTTTAGTTTCACTGTTTGGCCTGCAGGCATTAACCCTTAACCGCACCACCCGCCAGGCCAGCGCCATTGGTTTTGTCTGGGGCTTTGGCCTGTTTGGCAGCGGTATCAACTGGGTGTATGTCAGCATCGCAACCTTCGGCGGAATGCCAGGGCCGGTAAATGTTTTCCTTGTACTGCTGCTGGCCGCCTATCTGTCGCTCTACACGCTGCTGTTCACCACGCTGCTTAACCGCCTGTGTCCGAAAGCCTCGCTGCTGCGCCTGGCGATTGCGGCTCCGGTGCTGTGGCAGATCTGTGAATTCCTGCGTGGCTGGGTGCTGACCGGCTTTCCGTGGCTGCAGTTTGGCTACAGCCAGATCAACGGCCCGCTGAAAGGGTTAGCTCCGCTGCTGGGCGTAGAAGGCATCACCTTCCTGCTGATGGTGATTGCAGGCCTGGCGGTTTATGCTCTGGTGCAGCGCCGTCTGGCCCCTGCTATCGCCGCCGCCGCCCTGCTGCTGCTGCCGTGGCCGCTGCGTCTGATTAGCTGGTTCCAGCCGCTGCCTGAACGGGCGGTGAACGTTGCAATGGTGCAGGGCAACATTGAGCAGTCCCTGAAGTGGGACCCGAATCAGCTGATCAATACGCTGAAAACCTACACGGCGCTCAGCCGTCCGTACGTGGGTAAAGCCCCGATCATCATCTGGCCAGAATCCGCCATTCCCGATCTGGAAACCAACCAGCAGCCGTTCCTGAAGTCAGTGGATGACCAGCTGCGCGACAGTGGCAGCAGCCTGGTGACCGGCATCGTCGATTCACGCCTGGAGAGTAATCGCTACCACGATTACAACACCATCATCGTGCTGGGCGGCCCGCAGCCTTACAACTACTTCAGCGGCAACCGCTACCAGAAGAATCATCTGGTGCCGTTCGGGGAATTTGTCCCGCTGGAGTCGCTGCTGCGGCCGCTGGCGCCCTTCTTCGACCTGCCGATGTCGTCATTCAGCCGCGGCAGCTACGTCCAGCCGCAGCTGCAGGTGGCGGGCTATAACCTCACCGCCGCCATTTGCTACGAAATCGTGCTGGGGCAGCAGGTGCGTGACAACTTCCGTCCGGATACCAACTTCCTGCTCACGATTTCGAACGATGCCTGGTTTGGTCACTCTATCGGGCCGTGGCAGCACTTGCAGATGGCGCGTATGCGCGCGCTGGAGCTGGGCCGCCCACTGCTGCGCAGCACAAATAACGGCGTGACGGCAGTGGTCGATGCCAGCGGTGACATCACCCACATCATTCCGCAGTTCAAAGCGGAAGTGTTAGCGGCGAAAGTGACCCCGACTACCGGCCTGACGCCTTATGCCCGCATCGGCAACTGGGGCATCTGGGCGATCTCATTGCTGTTTGCTATTGCCGGTCTGATTGGTTCACGTCGTTGTCGTCGTAAGTAGTCAGTCGGGGTCGATGCTCTTTTCGCTCGACCCTTGCCTGCCCTGTTGCGGGCTGACCGGAAAAAATGGTCAGCCCCAATTCATGCTACTCCTCCCCCTTCCCCCACAGTTTATGCTGCACTTTTGTTAAAACTCCCCCATTGGCACGATGATTGCTTCGTTTTTATGGATTGTTTCCATGGAAACCTGTGCTGGCCCCCGACGAATGTCACGATGAAATCGTCCCCGCACCGCTAAGGCGCATTAATTGCACCCTTGCGGAGCATTGCCTGGAATACCGCCCACATTTGGTGCGGCGCACCTCGCAAAAAAGAAACTTTTTCATTTCATGCCGTTAACATTCAGCTATGTTATTGGGGAACCACACGCGTTAAGCCGTGAAAAAAAACAGATAATTAGCAGGAAATACACACACAACATCACGTCGGCGCAGTTTTATTTCGCGCCACAACTGCAAAGGAGTAGGAACATGAAATTACGGAAACTGGGGCTTTGCCTTGCACTGGCAGGATTCGCCTCCGGTATCGCTCATGCTGAGGACGCCAAACCACAGGCCGCTGCAGATGCTCAACAGCAAATGCCTACCCTGGAAAAAATTGCCAAAAACGGCGTCATCGTCGTAGGTCACCGTGAATCATCCGTCCCGTTCTCCTATTACGATAATGCTCAGAAAGTGGTGGGCTACTCTCAGGACTATTCCAACGCGATTGTTGACGCCATCAAGAAAAAACTGAACAAGCCCGACCTGCAGGTAAAAATGCTGCCGATCACCTCGCAGAACCGTATCCCACTGTTGCAGAACGGCACCTACGATTTTGAGTGTGGTTCTACCACCAATAACCTCGAGCGCCAGAAACAGGCTGCGTTCTCTGACAGCATCTTTGTTGTCGGCACCCGACTGCTGGTGAAAAAAGGCGGCCCGATTAAAGATTTCGCCGATTTGAAGGGCAAAACCGTGGTTGTCACGTCCGGTACCACCTCAGAAATTCTGCTGAACAAGCTGAATGACGAGCAGAAAATGGGCATGCGTATTATCAGCGCTAAAGATCACGGTGACTCGTTCCGCACGCTGGAAAGCGGCCGCGCCGTGGCGTTTATGATGGATGATGCCCTGCTGGCCGGTGAACGTGCCAAGGCGAAAAAACCGGATGGCTGGGAGATCCTCGGTACGCCACAGTCGAAAGAAGCCTACGGCTGTATGCTGCGTAAAGGTGACGGTGAGTTTAAACAGCTGATGGATGACACCATCGCTCAGGCACAGACTTCCGGTGAAGCAGCTAAGTGGTTCGATAAATGGTTCAAGCAGCCAATCCCACCTAAGAATATGAACATGAACTTTGAACTGTCCGACGACATGAAAGCCCTGTTCAAGACACCTAATGACAAAGCATTGAATTAATAATCAAAAGAAATCCTGAATAATTAGCGTGGCGACAAGGCGGCAAGCGCATGAATCCCCGGGAGCTGACGAAAGTAAGTGACTGGGGTGAAAGAGTGAAGCCAACGCAGTAGCAACGTTAATTAGGACGGGTTAAGGGCAGGTAGCTGCCCTACGATTGTTGAAAACAGGCTCGGACAGACACAGCCAGGCTGATATGGCTCAAACCATACGGCCCGGTGAAGGTGCAAGCCGGTCGTTCCCCGGCGAGCACAGCAGAGCCTCTCATCAATCTTCAGGGTAGCGGTCGCTACCCTTTTTTTACCGGAGCTTTTTATGTCTATTGATTGGAACTGGGGAATATTCCTGCAGGAGGCCCCCTTCGGCAATACTACCTACCTCGGTTGGTTATGGTCTGGTTTCCAGGCCACCATTGCCGTCTCGGTCTGCGCCTGGATAATCGCCCTGCTGGTCGGTTCACTGTTCGGTATTTTACGTACCGTACCTAACCGTCTGCTCTCTTCACTCGGCACCTGTTACGTTGAACTGTTCCGTAACGTGCCGCTGATTGTGCAATTCTTTATCTGGTATCTGGTGGTGCCGGAACTGCTGCCAGAAGGGATAGGCATGTGGTTTAAATCGGAGATCGATCCGAACATCCAGTTCTTTACCTGTTCCGTGCTATGCCTGGGCTTGTTTACCGCCGCGCGCGTCTGCGAACAGGTACGTGCGGCGATCCAGTCGCTGCCTTCAGGACAGAAGAATGCCGGTCTGGCGATGGGCCTGACGCTGCCGCAAACCTATCGCTATGTACTGTTACCGAATGCCTACCGCGTGATCGTGCCGCCGATGACCTCGGAGATGCTGAACCTGGTAAAAAACTCGGCTATCGCTTCGACGATTGGCCTGGTCGATATGGCCGCTCAGGCCGGGAAACTGCTGGACTACTCGGCACACGCCTATGAATCTTTCACTGCTATCACCCTCGCCTACATCGCAATTAACGCGGTGATCATGCTGCTGATGAGCCTGGTTGAACGCAAAGTCCGCCTGCCGGGCCAGGGAGGCAAATAATGTACCAATTTGACTGGAGCACCATCGTTCCTAATCTGCCCTACCTGTGGAATGGCATGGTCATCACGCTTAAGATCACCGTCACCGCGGTGGTCTTCGGCATTATCTGGGGCACGCTGCTGGCAGTAATGCGCCTGTCGACGTTTAAACCGATCAGCTGGTTTGCCAAGATTTACGTCAATCTGTTCCGTTCTGTGCCGCTGGTGATGGTGCTGCTGTGGTTTTACCTGGTGGTGCCGAGTTTCCTGCAGCAGGTTCTGGGGCTGTCGCCGAAAACGGATATCCGCCTGATCTCAGCCATGGTGGCCTTCTCGCTGTTTGAAGCGGCCTACTATTCGGAAATAATCCGCGCCGGTATTTTGAGCATCGCCCGCGGTCAGGGCAACGCCGCGCTGGCGCTGGGCATGACCCAGTGGCAGTCCATGAAGCTGATTATCCTGCCGCAGGCGTTTCGCGCCATGGTGCCGCTGCTGCTGACGCAGGGCATCGTGCTGTTCCAGGATACCTCACTGGTGTATGTCTTAAGCCTTGCCGATTTCTTCCGTACCGCCGATACCATCGGGGTGAATAACGGTACCGAGATTGAAATGGTGCTGTTTGCCGGTGCGGTCTACTTTGTTATCAGCCTTAGCGCGTCGCTGTTGGTCAGCTATTTAAAGAAAAAAAGGACTGCTTAAATGATTACCCTGAAAAATGTTTCTAAGTGGTATGGTCACTTTCAGGTGCTGACCGACTGCTCAACCGAAGTGAAAAAAGGTGAAGTGGTGGTGGTTTGCGGTCCTTCCGGTTCCGGTAAATCCACGCTGATCAAAACCGTTAACGGCCTTGAGCCGGTGCAGAAGGGGTTGATCGAAGTTAATGGCACCCCGGTCAACAATAAGAAAACTAACCTGGCGCAGCTGCGCTCAAAAGTCGGGATGGTGTTCCAGCACTTTGAACTGTTTCCGCACCTGTCGATTGTTGAAAATCTGACGCTGGCGCAGGTAAAAGTTCTGAAGCGTAATAAAGAAGAAGCGCGTCAAAAGGGTCTGAAGCTGCTGGAGCGTGTCGGGCTGGGGGCACATGCCAACAAGTTCCCTGGCCAGCTCTCCGGGGGTCAGCAGCAGCGCGTGGCGATTGCCCGCGCGCTCTGTATGGATCCCATCGCCATGCTGTTCGATGAACCGACCTCGGCATTAGATCCGGAGATGATCAATGAAGTGCTGGACGTCATGGTCGAACTGGCTAACGAAGGCATGACGATGATGGTGGTGACGCACGAGATGGGCTTTGCGCGTAAGGTGGCGAACCGCGTCATCTTTATGGATGAAGGCAAGATTGTTGAAGACTCACCGAAAGATGAGTTCTTTAACAATCCGCAGTCGGAGCGTGCTAAAGACTTCCTCGCGAAGATCCTGCACTAAGCCCCAGGGGCCAGGTATACCTGGCCCCGGAGTCGGGCATGCCCGACCCGTAGGTTTATTTACGGTTCAAACGGCTGACGCACGAAGTGATCGTGGCCGCACTCCGGGCAGCGGGTCAGCACCTCAGGGGTGTAGATCGCCCGGGTAAACTGGCAGGTCTCACACACCAGATTGCCTAACCCCACGACTTCGCCACTCTGATACACGCCATGATGGTTGAGGTCCTGGAATACTTCACGCCACTCCAGCTGACTTTTGTCGGTAATATCCGCCAGCTCCTTCCAGATGCTTTGCCGGATCACGCGCATAAACACGCTGTCGCCCAGCTCCTGCTGATTTTCGGCATAGCTGCGGGCAAACTCTTCCAGATCGCGGCGTACGGCGCGGCTCACGTCATCAATTTCACTGCGCGTTAACTCGCCACGATTATTCATCCGCTGGCGCGCACTCTCAACCAGCGCATCGATATCGCGTTCTCCGCGTTCCAGACGCGTTGTCAGTGAAGATACCAGCTCACGATAATACTGAGCGACCTTGTTCATAGACTCTCCTTATTGATAACGAAAGCGTTTCCTCTCATTCTAGCGCCTGCTGAAAATTTACCGTGTTTCAACGATAAATTTTGCCGCCGCGCTTCCAGCTTGCAGAGAAATGCCCACCATCAGGACGCTTACTGTTGTTGCCACAGTTGCTTATCAGCTATGCTATGCGGATCTGAACGAACACAAAAAAATCGATACAAAGGACCACTGGCTACTATGCAAGAGCAATACCGCCCGGAAGAGATAGAATCCCACGTCCAGCAGCACTGGGATGAGAAGCAAACGTTCAAAGTGACCGAAGAGGAAGGTAAAGAGAAGTATTACTGCCTCTCCATGCTGCCCTATCCTTCTGGCCGCCTACACATGGGCCACGTGCGCAACTATACGATTGGTGACGTGATCTCCCGTTACCAGCGCATGCTGGGTAAAAACGTGCTGCAGCCAATCGGCTGGGATGCCTTCGGCCTGCCTGCTGAAGGCGCCGCGGTGAAAAACAAAACCGCACCGGCCCCGTGGACCTACTCCAACATCGACTACATGAAAAACCAGCTGAAACTGCTGGGCTTTGGCTATGACTGGAACCGCGAACTCGCCACCTGCCAGCCAGAGTATTACCGCTGGGAACAGTGGTTCTTCACCAAGCTGTATGAAAAAGGCCTGGTCTACAAAAAGACCTCGGCGGTGAACTGGTGCCCGCACGACATGACCGTGCTGGCTAACGAGCAGGTTATTGACGGCTGCTGCTGGCGCTGCGACACCAAGGTTGAACGCAAAGAGATCCCACAGTGGTTTGTCAAAATCACCGACTATGCCGACGAACTGCTGAATGACCTCGACAAGCTGGAAAGCTGGCCTGAGCAGGTCAAAACTATGCAGCGCAACTGGATTGGCCGCTCCGAAGGGGTGGAAATCGAGTTCAGCGTTATCGACAGCGCAGAGAAGCTGAGCGTCTACACCACGCGCCCGGACACCTTTATGGGTGTGACCTACTTGGCCGTCGCTGCGGGCCACCCGCTGGCCGCTCAGGCGTCTGCAACCAACCCGGCGCTGGCTGACTTCATCGCCGAGTGCCGGAACACCAAGGTGGCCGAAGCTGAAATGGCGACCATGGAGAAGAAAGGCATGGCGACCGGCCTGTTTGCTGAACATCCACTGACCGGTGAGAAATTGCCGGTGTGGGTAGCAAACTTTGTGCTGATGGAATACGGCACCGGTGCCGTAATGGCCGTACCTGGCCACGACCAGCGCGATTGGGAATTCGCCACCAAGTATGACCTGGCCATCAAGCCGGTGATCCTTGCCGCTGACGGCAGCGCGCCAGACCTGAGCGAAGCCGCGATGACCGAAAAAGGCACGCTGTTTAACTCCGGTGAGTTTGACGGTCTGTCCTATGAAGACGGTTTCAACGCCATTGCCAACAAACTGGCCGACAAAGGGGTTGGCGAGCGTAAGGTAAACTACCGCCTGCGCGACTGGGGTGTCTCCCGTCAGCGTTACTGGGGTGCGCCAATTCCAATGGTGACGCTGGAAGATGGCACCGTGATGCCAACGCCTGAAGACCAGCTGCCGGTGATCCTGCCGGAAGATGTGGTGATGGATGGCATTACCAGCCCAATTAAAGCCGACCCCGAGTGGGCGAAAACCACCGTCAACGGTCAGCCTGCGCTGCGCGAAACCGATACCTTTGATACCTTTATGGAGTCTTCCTGGTACTACGCACGCTACACCTGCCCGGACTATGACAAAGGCATGCTGGACCCGGCGGCCGCTAACTACTGGCTGCCGGTCGATCAGTATGTGGGGGGCATTGAGCATGCCATCATGCACCTGCTCTACTTCCGCTTCTTCCACAAGCTGCTGCGTGATGCCGGGCTGGTAAACTCTGACGAGCCGGCTAAACGCCTGCTGTGCCAGGGTATGGTGCTGGCAGATGCCTTCTACTACAGCGGTGCCAACGGCGAGCGTAACTGGGTTTCTCCGGTTGACGTCACCGTTGAGCGCGATGAAAAAGGCCGTATTACTAAAGCAACTGACGAAGCAGGCCACGAGCTGGTTTATGCCGGCATGAGCAAAATGTCGAAGTCAAAAAACAATGGCATCGACCCGCAGGTGATGGTGGAGCGCTACGGTGCTGACACCGTGCGTCTGTTCATGATGTTCGCTTCCCCGGCGGAAATGACGCTGGAGTGGCAGGAGTCCGGTGTGGAAGGGGCCAACCGCTTCCTGAAACGCGTCTGGAAACTGGCCTTTGAGCACACCGCAAAAGGTGCTACCGTCGCGCTGGACGTTGATGCGCTGGACGACGCTCAGAAATCCCTGCGTCGCGATCTGCATAAAACCATTAACAAAGTGTCCGATGATATCGGCCGCCGTCAGACCTTCAACACTGCGATTGCCGCAATTATGGAGCTGATGAACAAACTTGCCCGTGCCCCGCAGGAGAGCGAGCAGGATCGTGCGCTGATGCAGGAAGCGCTGCTGGCCGTGGTACGCATGCTTAACCCGTTCACTCCGCACGCCAGCTTCGTGCTGTGGCAGTCGCTGGGTGGCGAGGGCGACATCGACAACGCACCGTGGCCGCAGGCAGACGAAGCGGCAATGGTCGAAGATTCTCTGCTGGTTGTGGTACAGGTTAACGGCAAGGTGCGCGGGAAGATTACCGTCGCAGCTGACGCTAACCAGGAACAGGTGCAGGCTCGCGCTGCGCAGGAGCATCTGGTGGCCAAATATCTTGATGGCGTCACCATTCGTAAAGTGATTTACGTACCGGGCAAGCTGCTTAACCTGGTCGTGGGCTGATGTCAGGAGGAATTGTGCGACATCCGATAGTCTCGTTATTACTCGGCATGGCGGTGTTGATCACCGCCGGTTGTGGCTACCATCTGCGCGGCACCACCTCGGTGCCGCCGGAGATGAAAACGCTGGTTCTTGATACCGCTGACCCGTATGGCCCGCTGACGCGTGCCGTGCGCGAACAGCTGCGTCTGAACAACGTCACCATCCTCGATAACGCGGCGGAGCGCACCGATGTGCCTTCACTGCGTCTGCAGGGTGAGAGGAGCGGCCGCGATACCGCCTCGATCTTCCAGGACGGGAAAACCGCCGAGTACTCGATGGTGATGACCGTGAGCGCCTCGGTGCTGGTGCCGAATAAGGGCATCTATCCGATCAGCGCCACCGTCTACCGTTCATTCTTCGATAACCCGCTGGCCGCGCTGGCAAAAGACTCCGAGCAGCAGATCATTGTGAATGAGATGCGTACTCAGGCGGTTGAGCAGCTGGTGCGTAAGCTGCTGACGGTGCATGCGGCGGAAAAGAACCCGGCCATTAACACGCTCGACAGCACGCCTTCAGCGGTGGATAACCTGCCGGGTGCTGCCAACAGCGTGTCGGACAGCTCTTACACACGATGATCAGGATTTACCCTGAGCAACTGGGCGCGCAACTCCGAGAGGGGCTGCGCGCCTGTTATCTGTTAAGCGGTAATGAACCGCTGCTGCTGCAGGAAGCGCAGGACGAGATCCGCGCCGCCGCCCAGCAGCAGGGGTTTACTGAACATTTCAGCGTAGTGCTGGAAGCGGGAACCGACTGGCAGGATATATTTGCCACCTGCCAGGAGCTCAGCCTGTTTGCCAGCCGCCAGACGTTGCTGCTTATTTTGCCGGAAAACGGCCCAAATGCCGCCATGAGCGAACAGCTGCTCATGCTCTCCACGCTGCTGCACAGCGATATCCTGCTGGTGCTGCGCGCCAGTAAACTCACCAAAGCTCAGGAAAACAGCGCCTGGTTTAAGGCGCTGAGCGCCCACGGTGTGCTGGTTCCCTGCCAGACGCCGGAACAGGCGCAGCTACCGCGCTGGGTCGCGGCCCGCGCTAAAAAACAGCAGCTGACGCTGGATGATGCCGCCAATCAGCTGCTGTGCTACTGCTATGAAGGCAATCTGCTGGCCTTGTCTCAGGCACTGGAACGGCTGGCTCTGCTGTGGCCGGACGGGAAACTGACGCTGCCGCGCGTTGAGCAGGCGGTCAATGATGCCGCGCATTTCACGCCGTTCCACTGGGTTGATGCCCTGCTGGCCGGGAAAAGTAAGCGCGCACTGCACATCCTGCGCCAGATGCGTTCAGAAGAGAGTGAACCGGTAATCCTGCTGCGCACCCTGCAGCGCGATCTGCTGCTGCTGGTGACGCTGCAGCGCCAGATGGCCAGCACGCCGCTGCGCACGCTGTTTGACCAGCACCGGGTATGGCAGAACCGCCGCACGCTGTTTAGCGATGCGCTGCAGCGCCTGAGCAGCGCGCAGCTGGGCCAGGCCGTGCGCGCACTGACGCATATCGAACTGACGCTGAAGCAGGATTACGGCCAGTCGGTTTGGGCGGAGCTGGAGACGCTGGCGCTGGTGCTGTGCCACCCGGCTTTCCCGCCGAGTTTCTGTGATGTGTGACACCATTAAACTGCACGCGCTGCTCGGCGGCACGTTTGACCCGATCCACTACGGTCACCTGCAGCCGGCTGAAGCGCTGGCCGCACAGGTCGGGTTGCAAAAAGTCACGCTGATGCCAAACAACGTGCCGCCGCATCGCCCGCAGCCGGAGGCCACGCCCGCACAGCGCGTGGAAATGGTCAGGCTGGCGATTGCCGGGAACCCGCTGTTCGAGCTGGACCTGCGTGAAATGCAGCGCAGCACCCCCTCTTACACCCTCGAAACGCTGGAAGAGCTGCGCGCCGAGCGCGGGGCGCGCCAGCCGCTGGCCTTTATCATCGGTCAGGATTCCCTGCTAACCTTACATAAGTGGCACCGCTGGCAGGCGCTGCTGTCATTATGTCATCTGCTGGTCTGTCAGCGTCCGGGCTATCGCAGCGAGATGGAAACGCCGGAGCTGCAACGGTGGCTGGACCAGCATCTGACGCGCGACGCGCTGCTCCTGCAACAAACGCCCGCCGGTAAGGTGTTTCTCGCCGACACTCCGCTGGTCGACATTTCGGCTACCGAAATCCGCACGCGTCGTCATCAGGGCAAGTCAGATAGCGACCTGCTACCCCCGGCCGTCAGCGATTACATCGATCGCGAGGGGTTATACACACAATAATTCGAATTGCAGGCAGGCGGCCCACCAGCAAGTCCCGATGAGCTTACTCAAAGTGATTCGGGTGAGCGCGAGTAGCCAACCCATCTGCGGCTCGAATCAGGACGTGTATATCGCAACCTGCCACAGCGTGATATACTTCGCCGCTAATTTTTCGGGGCATTCGCCCGGCTAAAACATCATGTTACGGTTGTCGACAGCGCTTTACGCGTGAATATGCGATAACCCTTCAGACTTAAATCCCAAGGGGGAACCTTTTGCAAGGTCAAGCACTCCAAGACTTCGTCATTGATAAATGTGACGATTTAAAAGCTCAGGACATTGTCGCTATCGACGTTCAGGGCAAATCAAGCATCACCAGCTATATGGTGATTTGCACCGGCACCTCAACCCGCCATCTGGTTTCCATCGCTGAACACGTGGTTCAGGAAGCGAAGCAGATCGGTCTGGATGCTTTTCGCGTTAACAGCCGTGCGCCAAGTGACTGGGTGGTTGTTGACCTCGGTGAAGTGATCCTTCACGTCATGGAAGCAGACAGCCGTCAGCTGTACGAACTGGAAAAGCTCTGGAGTTAAGCCGTGAAGCTGCAACTGGTCGCCGTTGGCACCAAAATGCCGGACTGGGTTCAAACGGGTTTTATGGAATATCTGCGTCGGTTTCCGAAAGATATGCCATTCGAACTGACTGAGGTCCCGGCCGGAAAGCGCGGCAAGAATGCCGATATCAAACGCATTCTGGAAAAAGAAGGCGAAATGATGCTGGCAGCCACCGGTAAGGGCAACCGCATCGTCACGCTGGATATACCCGGCCAGCCGTGGGAAACCCCACAGCTCGCCAGTCAACTGGAACGCTGGAAGCAGGATGGCCGCGATGTCAGCCTGTTGATTGGCGGACCGGAAGGCCTGTCACCCGCCTGCAAGGCCGCGGCGGAACAAAGCTGGTCACTCTCAGCGCTGACCCTGCCCCATCCGCTGGTTCGCGTGTTGGTTGCAGAGAGTTTGTATCGTGCATGGAGCATTACTGCGAATCATCCTTATCATCGTGAGTAACGGATAAGGCTAACCGGACAGACAAAAGCAGCGGATGAAATTACAACGTAACTCCTTTCGTGACTATACCGCCGAGCAGACGCTGTTTGTTCGTCGGGCGCTAATCGCATTTTTTGGCATTTTGCTGCTTTCCGGTGTGCTGGTGGCGAACCTTTACCACCTGCAAATTACCCGCTTTGACGACTACAGCACGCGCTCCAATGAGAACCGCATCAAATTGGTTCCGGTCGCGCCCAGCCGTGGCATTATCTTCGACCGTAATGGCGTCCCCCTGGCGCTTAACCGCACCATTTACCAGCTCGAGCTGGTGCCTGAAAAAGTCGATAACCTGCAGCAAGTCCTGCAGGAGCTGAAGCCTATCGTCGATCTGACCGATGAAGATATTGAAGCATTTGAAAAAGAGCGCAAACGCTCGCGTCGCTTTACCTCTATTGCGGTGAAAACCAGCCTGAATGACGTTCAGGTAGCGCGTTTTGCCGTCAATCAGTACCGTTTCCCCGGCGTTGAAGTCAAAGGCTATCAGCGCCGCTACTACCCTTACGGCTCCGCCCTGACCCACGTGCTCGGCTACGTGTCGAAAATTAACGACCGCGACGTCGAGCGCCTGGATAAAGAGGGCAAGTGGCCCAACTATGCTGCCACCCACGACATCGGCAAGCTGGGTATTGAGCGCTATTACGAAGATGTACTGCACGGCAAAACGGGGTATGAAGAGGTCGAAGTGAACAACCGCGGCCGCGTTATTCGCCAGCTGCACGAGCAGTCTCCGCAGGCCGGGCGCGATATCTACCTGACGATTGACCTTAAGCTCCAGCAGTATATTGAGACGCTGCTGGCGGGCAGTCGTGCCGCCGTAGTGGTCAGCGATCCGCGTAACGGTGAATTACTGGCGATGGTCTCCATGCCCAGCTATGACCCGAACCTGTTTGTCGACGGTATCTCCAGCAAGGACTATAACCGCCTGCTGCATGATGAAAACCGCCCGTTGATTAACCGCGCGACACAGGGCGCCTACCCTCCAGCGTCCACGGTGAAACCGTATATTGCGGTGTCAGCCCTGACCGCCGGCGTCATCACCCGCAACACCAGCCTGTTTGACCCGGGCTGGTGGCAGCTGCCCGGGTCCGAAAAACGTTTCCGCGACTGGAAACGCTGGGGCCACGGCCGCCTGAACGTCACCAAATCGCTGGAAGAGTCCGCGGATACCTTCTTCTATCAGGTTGCCTATGATATGGGCATCGACCGGCTCGGCGAGTGGATGAGTAAATTCGGCTACGGCCATCTTTCCGGTATCGATCTGATCGAAGAGACCGCCGGCAACATGCCCACCCGTGACTGGAAGATGAAGCGCTTCAAGAAACCCTGGTATCAGGGGGACACCATACCGGTGGGTATCGGCCAGGGGTACTGGACCGCCACGCCGGTACAGATGAACAAAGCGTTGATGATCCTGATTAACGATGGCGTGATTAAAACTCCGCATCTGATGATGGACGCCATGCAGGGCAGCACTAAAGTGCCATGGCGTCAGCCGCCGGAGGCCCCGGTCGCAGACGTCCACTCCGGCTACTGGGAAATTGCCAAAGACGGCATGTATGGCGTGGCGAACCGTCCAAATGGTACTGCGCGTAAGAGCTTTGCGGACGCTTCCTATAAAATCGCCGCCAAGTCAGGTACCGCACAGGTATTTGGCCTGAAAGCGAATGAAACCTATAACGCCCACAAGCTGACGGAACGCCTGCGCGACCACAAGCTGATGACGGCCTTTGCGCCTTACGATCATCCCCGCGTGGCCGTCACTATCATCCTTGAGAATGGCGGCGCAGGTCCGGCCGTCGGGACTATCATGCGCCAGATCCTCGACCACATTATTCTTGGCGATAACAATACTAACCTGCCTGACGCTGCGCCAACGCCGCCAGGCTACGAAGGTGAATAACCGGTTATGAATGATAGCCATCAGAAAAGGACAATCTGGACGCGTATCCATATTGATCCGACATTTTGCCTGATCATCGCCGCGCTGCTGATTTACAGCGCGCTGGTGATGTGGAGTGCCAGCGGCCAGGATCCGGGCATGATGGAGCGCAAGCTCGGTCAGATTGCCATGGGAGTGGTCGTGATGCTGGTGATGGCGCAAATCCCGCCGCGCGTGTATGAAGGCTGGGCGCCCTACCTCTATATAATCTGCGTGATCTTGCTGATCGCGGTGGACGCCTTCGGGCAGATCAGTAAAGGGGCACAGCGCTGGCTGGACCTCGGCGTGGTGCGCTTCCAGCCCTCGGAGATTGCCAAAATCGCCGTACCGCTGATGGTGGCACGCTTTATTAACCGCGATGTCTGCCCGCCGACCTTGAAAAACACCGCCATCGCGCTGGTGCTGATCTTTATGCCAACCCTGCTGGTAGCGGCACAGCCGGATCTCGGTACTGCAATATTGATCGCTGCCTCCGGGCTGTTCGTGCTGTTCCTCTCCGGCATGAGCTGGAAGCTGATCGCCATTGCAGTGCTGCTGGTGGCGGCATTTATTCCGGTGCTGTGGTTCTTCCTGATGCACGACTATCAGCGCGACCGCGTGATGATGCTGCTCGACCCGGAAAGCGACCCACTCGGCGCGGGCTACCATATTATCCAGTCGAAAATCGCCATCGGCTCAGGCGGGCTGCGCGGTAAGGGCTGGCTGCATGGAACCCAGTCACAGCTTGAGTTCTTGCCCGAACGCCATACTGACTTTATTTTTGCGGTACTGGCCGAAGAATTAGGATTAGTCGGGGTACTGATTCTGCTGATACTCTACGTGCTGCTGATCATGCGTGGCCTGACGATGGCTGCACGTGCGCAGACCACCTTTGGTCGCGTGATGGCCGGTGGATTAATGCTGATCTTCTTTGTCTATGTTTTTGTTAATATTGGCATGGTAAGCGGTATATTGCCGGTGGTAGGCGTGCCGTTACCGTTAGTCAGCTACGGCGGCTCCGCACTGATCGTCCTGATGGCCGGGTTTGGCATCATAATGTCGATTCACACCCACCGAAAACTGTTGTCGAAGAGCGTTTAAGAGGCATAAACACATGCGTAAGGATTGGCTTTGGGTTGCCCTGGCATCAGCACTGCTGGCAGCCTGTACTACAGACAACGACCAGCAGGCGCCGGTCACGCAGCAGCAGGCCGCCTATAACGGCCCGGTGGTGGAGATTGGCGGTGCAGAGCCGCGTTATGAACCGTTTAATCCCGGCACCCTGCAGGATTACTCGGTTAACGGCAAAAGCTACACGGTAGTGAAAGACCCGTCGAATTTTAGCCAAACCGGTCTGGCTGCGTCGTATGGCGAAGAGATGGGTACCAATCGTACCGCCACGGGTGAAGAGTTTGACCCCAATGCCATGACGGCGGCACACCCGACGCTGCCGCTGCCAAGCTACGTGCGCGTCACGAATCTGGCCAACGGCCGCATGATCGTAGTACGCGTCAACGATCGTGGTCCCTACACGCCTGGCCGTATTATTGACCTGTCGCGTGCCGCCGCAGATCGCCTGAATACCTCGAACAACACCAAAGTGCGCGTTGACTTCATCAGCGTCGCGCCGGACGGTAGCCTTTCCGGCCCCGGCACCATCGGGACCACGGTCGCTAAGCAGAGCTATGCCCTGCCTTCACGCCCGGATATCGGTGGCGGCATGACCATGGGCGCAGGCGCTGCCGTTATGAGCAACTCGCAGCCGCAGCAATACAACAGCCCGCAGCCGCAGGAAGTGCAGCAGCAGCAGTCGCGCCCGGTGGATAACAGCACCCTGAATAGCGAAGACAATATGGGCGCGCCAGTGCGCAGCAGTGGCTTCCTCGGTGCCGCACAGCCATTGCAAAACGGCGTGCTGGAAGGCAGCGAACCGGTTGCCGCCCCTGCTGCAGTGGCCGCTCCGGCCGCCGCAGCGGCTGCTGCCCCAGCTGCCAGCGCCTCCGGCACCTACGTGGTGCAGGTCGGCGCGCTGAGCGACGGCACCCGCGCCCGCGCGCTCGCCAGCAGCCTCGGCAAGCAGTTCGGCGTCCCCGGCTCTGTCGATAGCCGCAACAATGTTTATCGCGTGCAGCTGGGCCAGTTCAGCTCGCGTTCGCAGGCCGCCGCTTTGCAGCAGCGACTGGCGAATGAAGCCCAGCAGCAATCGTTTATTACCGTCGCACCTTAAGCAGGTAAATCCCCCCTTTCCCGCCTGAATTAGGCGGGTTGTGGCTGGATGATTTTGCTATAGTGAGTCACTTTTTTAACTTAGCCCATGGATGTTGTAGTCCTTACATGAACACTTTGAACCCATCCCGATTACTGAAACGCCTGACGACAGGCACCCTGATCGCGCTCAGCCTCAACGCTGTCGCTCTTGCCGATGACGTCAACATCAAAACCATGATCCCCGGCGTGCCGGACATTGACGCTGAAGCCTATGTTCTGATCGACTACAACTCAGGTAAGGTACTGGCAGAGAAGAATTCCGACGCGCGTCGCGACCCTGCCAGCCTGACCAAAATGATGACCAGTTACGTTATCGGTCAGGCGGTGAAAGCGGGAAAAATCCATCAGGATGATATCGTCACCGTGGGCAAAGATGCCTGGGCAACCGGTAACCCGGTATTCAAAGGCTCTTCTCTGATGTTCCTGAAGCCGGGCGACCGCGTGCCGGTTTCCCAGCTGACGCGCGGTATCGTGCTGCAGTCCGGTAATGACGCCTGCGTGGCGATGGCCGACTATGTGGCCGGCAGCCAGGACGCCTTCGTCGGGCTGATGAACAACTATGTGAAAGCGCTGGGCCTGCAGAATACTCACTTCCAGACCGTGCACGGTCTCGATGCCGAAGGCCAGTACAGCTCGGCGCGCGACATGGCGCTGATTGGCCGTGCGCTGATCCGCGACGTGCCGGATGAGTACGCGGTTTACCATGAAAAAGAGTTCACCTTTAACAATATCCGCCAGATAAACCGTAACGGCCTGCTGTGGGATACCAGCCTGAACGTTGACGGCATTAAAACCGGGCATACTGATGCGGCGGGTTACAACCTGGTGGCCTCCGCGACAGAAGGCCAGATGCGCCTGATCTCTGCGGTAATGGGCGGTCATACCTACAAAGGGCGTGAAACAGAAAGTAAAAAACTGCTGACCTGGGGCTTCCGTTTCTTTGAAACCGTTGCGCCACTGAAGGCCGGTAAAGAGTTTGCTTCTGAGCCGGTGTGGTTCGGTAACAGCGATCGCGTACAGCTGGGCGTCGAGAAAGATGTCTATCTAACGATTCCACGCGGCCGTATGAAAGACCTGAAAGCCAGCTACACCCTGAGCAATACTGAACTGCACGCGCCGCTGAAGAAAAATCAGGTGGTAGGCAGCATCAACTTCCAGCTGGATGGCAAAACCATTGAACAGCACCCGCTGGTGGTTCTGAACGATATGCCGGAAGGCGGTTTCTTCGGCCGCATCGTTGACTACATTAAGCTGATGTTCCATCACTGGTTTGGTTGATCCCCGCTGTCATTAAGGGTCGAGCGCCGTGCACCAGACGGGCCGAGCGCCGATCGGCCCCTACTTGAAATCTTCCTGAAATATCCCCATATTGTTAGTATCTGTGAACTCCCGCTACGGCGGGAGTCCTTATTTGTGTCACCGGAGTCAATATGAAAACCAACCTTAAAGAACTGCTCGAATTCCCCACCTCTTTTACCTATAAAGTGATGGGGCTGGCGCAGCCAGAGCTGGTCGATCAAGTGGTTGAAGTGGTGCAGCGCCATGCGCCGGGTGACTACTCACCGGACGTGAAGCCCAGCAGTAAAGGCAACTACCATTCGGTGTCGATCACCATCACCGCAACGCATATCGAGCAGGTCGAAACCCTGTATGAAGAATTAGGCAAAATCGAAATTGTTCGCATGGTGCTGTAATTCCTGAATGCTGGTGAGGGCATGGTTCTTGCCCTGCACCAGCGTTATACTACTCCCCCTGTTTTGCCAACCGGACCCTTCGCTTTGCCTCCAGAAACTCTGATCGTTCGCCAGCTTGGCCTGCAGCCATGGGCACCCGTTTCCCTCGCTATGCATCAGTTCACTGACCAGCGCGATGATGCGACGCCGGATGAGATCTGGCTGGTCGAGCATCACCCGATATTTACCCAGGGTCAGGCGGGAAAAAGTGAGCACCTGTTAATGCCTGGCGACATTCCAGTCGTGCAGAGCGATCGCGGTGGCCAGGTGACCTATCATGGCCCCGGTCAGCAGGTGATGTACGTGATGGTGAATCTGAAGCGGCGTAAAGTTGGCGTGCGCCAGCTGGTCACCGCCATCGAACAGACGGTGGTGGAGACGCTGGCACAGCTCGGCGTTAGCGCCAGCGCGCGCGCGGATGCCCCCGGGGTCTACGTTGACGGCAAAAAAATCTGTTCGCTTGGTCTGCGCATTCGCAACGGCTGCTCTTTCCATGGCCTGGCGCTCAACGTGGCGATGGATCTCACCCCGTTCCTGCGCATCAACCCCTGCGGTTATGCCGGGCTGGAAATGACCCAGCTGTCGCAGCTTAAGCCGGCGGTGCAAATGGCTGATGTAAAGCCGTTGCTGATTGAGAATTTTGCCCGTCAGCTGGCAATTACTGACATTCAGTGGAGCAATAGCGCAGAACTCCCGCTAACATAGCGGATAAAATGGCGATTGATTTACAATTCTGTAACGCTTCTCGCACTGCCAGTGCTGAATCTGCCGCGCGGAGATGATATAATTTTTTGCGCTTTATCAAAAAAAGTTGAAAGTCACCAACTCATTGAGTGTTCGCGGTAATGCAGATTCGGCAACGAATTGACTACCGTAATCCAACCTGGAACCTGCAAGATTATGAGTAAACCGATCGTGATGGAACGCGGTGTCAAATACCGCGATGCAGACAAAATGGCGTTGATACCGGTGAAAACCGTGGTCACCGAGCGTACGGAAGTGTTACGTAAGCCGGAATGGATGAAAATCAAACTCCCCGCCGATTCCAGCCGTATTCAGGGCATCAAAGCCGCGATGCGCAAAAATGGTCTGCACTCCGTTTGCGAAGAGGCTTCCTGCCCTAACCTTGCCGAGTGTTTCAACCACGGCACCGCGACCTTTATGATCCTCGGGGCTATCTGTACCCGCCGCTGCCCATTCTGCGATGTGGCACACGGCCGCCCAACCCTGCCAGATGCTAACGAGCCGGGTAAACTGGCGCAGACTATCGCCGATATGGCGCTGCGCTACGTGGTGATCACTTCCGTTGACCGCGACGATCTGCGCGACGGCGGTGCTCAGCACTTTGCCGACTGCATTACCGCCATCCGCGAGAAAAGCCCCACGATTAAGATCGAAACGCTGGTGCCGGACTTCCGTGGCCGTATGGATCGCGCCCTGGACATTCTGGTTGCCACTCCGCCAGACGTGTTCAACCATAATCTTGAGAACGTGCCGCGCGTTTACCGTCAGGTTCGCCCGGGTGCTAACTACGACTGGTCGCTGAAGCTGCTGGAACGCTTTAAAGAAGCGCATCCGCACATTCCAACCAAGTCTGGCCTGATGGTCGGTCTGGGTGAAACCAACGCCGAAATCGTTGAAGTAATGCGCGACCTGCGTCGCCACGGTGTGACCATGCTGACGCTGGGGCAGTATCTGCAACCAAGCCGTCACCACCTGCCGGTACAGCGCTACGTTAGCCCGGCTGAGTTTGATGAAATGAAAGAAGCCGCAATGGAAATGGGCTTCACCCACGCGGCCTGCGGCCCGTTTGTGCGCTCTTCTTATCATGCCGATATGCAGGCGAAAGGATTAGAGGTCAAATAAGCCTGAAGGGGTCAGGCATGCCTGACCCGGTTTAAAACGGGAGGGGCATGCCCCTCCCCTACGGTTTCAGGCATAAAAAAACGGATGACCCAGTCATCCGTTTTTTTATGCCTGAACAGCATCACTCTTTAGGAGCAATCTTTTCGGCGGGCTTTGCTTCAGCCGCAGCAGCATTATCGTCATTCATGGCCTTCTTGAAGCCCTTAATCGCTGAGCCCAAATCGCCACCCAGGGTACGCAATTTCTTAGTGCCGAATAACAGTACGATTAATGCGCCGACGATCAGCAGTTTGGCGAGACTGATACCTTCCATACTTACCTTCTTCTATTTACCTGACCGTCATCACGGTCTTTAACCGACCTGTATTAACGCGCTGAACGTGCGGGAATACAACTGCAATCTGTAACAGAATATGCAGCGGCGATCTTATCAGATAAAACGGCTGAGAAAAGCCTGGGTGCGCGGATGCTGCGGGTTGACCAGCACGGCTTCCGGCGGCCCCTGCTCCACCACATGTCCACCGTCCATAAACACCACCCGGTCAGCCGCTTCACGCGCAAAGCCAATTTCATGCGTTACCACCACCATGGTCAGCCCGCCATCGGCCAGCGTGCGCATCGTGGCCAGCACCTCTCCGACCAGCTCCGGGTCGAGTGCCGAGGTCGGCTCATCAAACAGTATCAGTTTCGGCTTAATTGCCAGCGCCCGGGCAATCGCCACGCGCTGCTGCTGCCCCCCTGATAGATGGCGCGGCCAGGCATCGGCCTTATCGCTTAAGCCAACGGTCGCCAGCAGCTCACGCGCCTCACTCATCGCTTCTGCCCGCGGGCGCTTGTGCACACCGACCGGCGCTTCAATAATATTTTGCAGCACCGTCATATGCGGATAGAGATTGAACTGCTGAAACACCATGCCAATCTCCTGGCGCTGGCGGGCAATACGCTTTGGCGACAGGCGATGCAGCAGCCCCTTTTTCAGCTCAAAGCCAACCTGCTGTTCGCCGATCATAATCGAGCCGGCGTTAAGCTCTTCAAGATGATTAATGCAGCGCAGGAAGGTCGACTTACCGGAGCCGGAAGGGCCGAGGATCACCACCACTTCCCCCGGCAGCACGTCGAGGTCGATCCCCTTCAGCACCTGATTATCGCCGTAACTTTTTTGTACGTTGCGCGCCCGTACCAGCGGTTCAGCTCTGCTCATCGTTCTTCCTTCTGGACCAGGGGACGTACTGCCATCGCTGGCGGGTGCTTTTTACTGCTGGCAACCACCCGGCGCGTACCGCGAGCGTAGTAGCGCTCAATCGCCGACTGGCCGACGTTCAGCACCGAGGTGATCAGCAGATACCAGATCACCGCCACCATCAGCATCGGGATAATTTCAAAGGTGCGGTTGTATACCGCCTGCACCGAGTACAGCAGGTCACCCATCGCGATGACGCTAACCAGAGACGTCGCTTTAATCATGCTGATCAGCTGATTGCCGGTCGGTGGAATAATGGCGCGCATTGCCTGCGGAATAATAATGCGCCGCAGCGCCCGCGCCCGGCTCATGCCGAAGGCCTGGGTGGTCTCAACCTGGCCGTTATCCACCGACTGCAGCCCGGCACGAATGATCTCCGCCATATACGCGGCTTCGTTTAACGCCAGCCCGGCAATCGCCGCGGTCAGCGGGGTGATCACATCGTTGGTATTCCAGCTCGCCAGTATCGGCCCACCAAACGGCACCGCCAGCGAGATCTGCGGAAACAGCGTCGAGAGGTTGTACCAAAATATCAGCTGCACCAGCAGCGGCGTGCCGCGAAAGAACCAGATGTACAGACCGGCCAGGCCGCTCATCAGGCGATTATCGGACAGGCGCGCCACCGCCAGCAGCAGGCCAATCGCCACGCCAAGCAGCATGGAGACCACGGTCAGACCGAGCGTCACTTTCAGCCCGGTCAGCACCGACCCCTCCATAAACCACTGGTACACCACGTTCCACTCGAAATTAGGATTGGTGGCGATTATCCAGAGAAAATTCACCGCGACCGCCAGCACCAGCAGCCAGCCGAGCAGTCGTCCGTAGCGGGGAGCGCTGAGAGCCGAGGCCACATCGCGTCGCTGTGCGTCTGTCCGATCCCTGGTTGAAGATTGCGTGGCGGGCTGGGTCATTTTGCTGCCCCCTGTGCAAGGTTACGTCCCGGCGCGCTGATAATGTTGCCGCTCAGCTGCCATTTTTTCATGATCGCTGCATAAGTCCCGTTAGCAAACAGCACTTTATAGGCGTCGAGCACCACTTCCCCGAGCGGAGAGTCTTTCGGCACCACGGTGCCCTGGAAAATATCGCCAAAACCATTTTTCTGGCCGGTGCCGGTCAACTCCAGCTGCCCTTCCGCCTTCTGCACAAAATAGACCAGCGGCGCCTGAGAGGAGAAGAACGCATCGGAACGTTTTGAGCGCACCGCCAGAATCGACGATGGCTGGTCGGTGAACGACTGCACGGTCACCGCCGGTTTGCCTGCGGTGGTACAAACGGTCGACTGCTTGCGGATCACCTGCTCAGCTGAACCGCCCGCCATCACTGCAATGCGCTTTCCGCAGGTATCTTCCAGCCCGTTGATGTGAGCCGGGTTGCCTTTCTGTACGGCAAACACCACGAACTCCTGTACAAAATCGATAAAGTCATTTTTCTGCTGACGGTCCGGATAGTCGCCAACCGGGCCGATTGCCAGCTGGTAGCGGCCGGATTTTATTCCGGCCAGCAGGCCAGGCAGACCGCTGACGGTGGCGTGCTCAATTTTCACTCCCAGCAGCTGTGCCAGCGCTTCGGTGAGGTCGGCTGAAGCACCGGTCATCGACGTTGGGCCTTCCACTATTTCATACGGCGGGAAGGAGCCGTTGTTTACCGAGGTCATCTTTCCGGCGCTCTTCACCGTGTCCGGCAGGCGATCGTGCAGGGCCGGGTCCATCTTCTGCACCGGAATAGCCTCAGCCGCGTGGCTGGCCGCGCTCAGCGTGGTCAGCATCAGCGCCAGTGCAATAGCGTGTTTATTCATGGTCATTGCGCCTCCCCGGCGTCAAGTTCTGGGCGGGAAAAACGGCGATTAGCCAGCACGGGCAAGGCACGGCGCACATCCTGAATACGCTGTGGATCAAGGTCAGCAAACACCAGCGCCGGGCCTTCTGCGGCCCTGGCAATCGCCACGCCGAGCGGATCGACCACCAGACTGTTGCCAATATTACGTGGACCACACTCGCCGACCGCCACAACGTAGCAGGTATTTTCCAGCGCACGCGCCGTCACCAGCACTTCCCAATGCATCTCCTTCAGCGGGCCTTTTACCCAAGCCGCAGGCAGCACCAGCAGGTCCGCACCGTCCAGCACCAGGCGGCGCGCCAGCTCCGGGAAGCGGATGTCATAACAGGTCATCAGCCCGACCTTCATGCCGTCAACCTCCACCAGCGGCGGCACCTCGTTACCGGCGGTCACATTGCGCGACTCCTGCATCGCAAAGGCGTCGTACAGGTGCAGCTTGTCGTAGCGGGCGATAATCTCGCCATTGCGCATCGCCACCAGCACGTTCAGCGCACGGCCATCTGGAGTCGGTACGTGTACCGTCATCATGGTGGTCAGGGTATTTTCCCGGCTTGCCGCCAGCATCTGAGTGAGAAACGGCCCGTCGAGCGGCTGCGCGGCTTTCAGTACCAGATCCGGATCGGTGATATCACGCGCCAGCACCCCTTCCGGCAGCACCAGCAGCCTTGCCCCCTGCTGCTGCGCCTGAGCCATTAAACCGATGCAGATATCGGCGTTTTCCTGCCACTCGCGGCTGACCGCGAACTGTCCTAATGCCACTTTCATCGTTATGCTCCTGGGGTCATTGCCGGAAACAGTGCTTGCGCAGTCAGGCGTTCAGCCGTCAGCCCCTGAGCAAACAGCTCCTGGCAGAAATCGTTAATCATCTTCTTATTAGCCTGGAAGCCGTTGGCATTCCAGCCGGCAGGTAAATCCTGCGCGGTGCGCCGCAAATCGTCGAGCAGCCACGGGGTCGTGTCGGCATACTTCTCGCGCTTCTGCTGCCAGACGCGGGCAGATTCATCAATCAGGGCGCTGAGTTCGCTGGCGATACCCGGGTGGCGCTCTTCCAGCCCGGCTTTCAGCGCCAGCAGATGAATGCCGGGGATATAACCGCAGCGCTGAAAGTACTCCAGCTCGGCCTGGCGAAAGTCGGTTTGCAGCTGACGTAACCCGGAATCCGGCAGGAAAAAGCCCTCCGGCATAAAAGGCGTAAACACCGCATCCAGCTCACCGGCGCGCAGCAGGTCGATCAGCGGGTGCTCTCCCGGCACGGCCTCTATCCGGCCTGGGCGACCAAAACCATTCAGGCGATCGACGATCGGATGGTCCCCCGTCAGGCGGCCGACAAACCAGTAAGCATCATCGATTTCGACTCCGGCTTCACGCAGCAGCGTGCGCGTCCAGGTGTTGCCCGAATCCTGCCAGCCGGTAAGACCGATTTTCCTGCCTTTCAGCTGGTCCAGGGAGGTCAGCGGGCTGTCAGCGGTGGTGATAATGCAGCGCTGGCGGAAACCGCGCATCAGGAAATGGGGCACCGCCAGCAGGCTGAAATCCCCGCGCGCGCGGGCCTGAGCAAAGCGACTGAAAGAGACCTCGGCCGCGTCGTACTGCTCGCTGTTTGCCAGATCGCCGACCAGCGTCGCAACGCGATGCACCTCCAGCTTAAATCCCTGAGGGCGAATATCCCCCAGCGCCAGCGGCGTAAAATAGTCCCAGTCGCGTACCGCCAGCCTGATGGTCACCATGTGCAATCTCTCCGGTTTAGCGCAGCCCTGCCGCGTTCAAAAAAACACCAATACCTGCTTGAATTTGATACTAGATCGATAATATTATCTGTACAATGTTTTCTTTGTTACTGAACAAATGGATTTCTTATGACCACGCTGCTGGATGTGAACTGGTTGAGTGCCCGCATAGAAGAGGCTTCGGTGAAAGGCATCACCGCGACGACTGCGCGGCTGATCCGTGAAGGTGAGATCCCGATTGGCACCCAGCTGCCGGCGGTGCGCGATCTGGCAGAGAAGCTCGGCGTCAGTCCGGCCACGGTCTCCGCCGCATGGGGAGAGTTAAAGCGCCATAAGGTCATTGCCGGTAAAGGCCGCAGCGGAGTGTGGGTATGTGGCGATCAGGTCACGCCACGCCCGGTGCGCTTTGAAAAAATTGGTCACTACGGCAGCCAGATCAAAGCCGATCTGGCGATGGCTTCCCCCGACCCTGACCTGCTTCCCGATCTCAGATGCGCCATGCAGCAGGGGATCCTGGCGCCCAATCTCAACAGCTATCAGCGCGAGGCGATCGCCCCGGCCCTGCTGGCCGCCGTGCAGGGCGACTGGCCTTTTGTCGCCGAAGCCTTTCTGGCAACCGACGGGGGCTATGATGCGATGAACTGCATTATGCAGACGCTGTTTTCACCCGGCGATAAAGTGGTGATCGAAGATCCGACTGCCACGCGCCTGTTGGATATGCTGGATAATGTCGGGGCGGAAGTTCTGCCCCTGGCCTGCGATGAGCAGGGGCCGCTGCCCGGCCCGCTAAGCCTGCTGCTGCGCCAGCGCCCGGTAGCCATTATTTACCAGCCGCGCACCCACTCCGCCACCGGTCATACGCTCAGCGAAGCGCGCAGCAGTGAGCTGGCAGCGGTGCTGAGCGGTACAACGCCGTGGATTGTTGAAGATGACGGTATCGGCGCACTGTCAGCGCATCCGCTGTGGAGCCTGGGGCGTTTCTTCCCCGAGCGCACGCTGCACGTGCGTTCATTCTCTAAAGCGTATGGCCCCGATCTGCGGCTTGGCGTGCTTTCGGGGCCGGAAGCGCTGGTGAAGCGCATTCGGTCATGGCGCAACTTCGGTGCCAGCTGGACCAGCCGCATTCTGCAGCAGAGCGTAGCATGGATGCTGGCTGACGAGGGGGTTCAAAAGAGTATTGCGCAGGCGCGTGAAGTGTATCGTCAGCGGCGGCAGCGCCTGCTCTCCGCCCTGATCCTGCGCGGCGTGGCGCTGCCGGATCGGGACGGGTTAAGTATTTATCTGCCGGTGCAGTCGGAGCAGTTTGCGATGATCACCCTGGCCGCCAGGGGCATTGCCGTGCTGCCAGGGGAGCGCTGCCGCAGCGGCAGCGGGCAGTTTGTGCGCGTCAGTACCTCCATGCTGCCTGAACATCTGGTAGACGAAGTTGCCGACGCGCTGCTGATCGCCAGTGGTCGCGAGCCGGGGGCGATCAGGTCAGATCTTTGATGTGATAGCGCGGGGACTCTTCATAACCCTCGCGCGCATAAAAAGCATTGGCCTTTTCGCGGCGCTGGTGACAGTGGACTTCCATACGGTCGCAGCCGCGCTCGGCGGCCAGCCGTTCAGCGTGCTGCAACAGCTGCTGCCCGGCCCCTTTACTACGCTCTCCTTCGGCAATACAGAAGTAGCTGATGCGCGCAAAATCTCCGGCCAGCGCCAGCTGTGGGATAAAATGCAGCGAGAGGAACCCCAGCACCGTATTACCCTGCTCGGCCATTAGCAGCCTCTCTGTATCATCCGCCATCAGTTGGGCAAGACGCCGTTCAATGAACGGCGCGGTATCGGCATATCCCAGTTCCGCTAACAGAGCGCTGAGGGCAAATGCATCTCTCGATTCAGCCAGACGAATATTCATTACTCATTCTCCGAAGTCAGCCAGCAGCAAAGGTTAGCAGTCAACATCTCTGCTTATGTTTATAGCCTTAGCGCAGCGATCCCTGCAAGGAGACAGATCACACGGTAATGTTACAGAAGCTGATTAATGTAAGATTTAGCTTACTCATTAACGATGAGGGCGAGCGTTAATGTTTCCTTAATACTGTTTCGCCACACTGGTTATCATTCAGCCATCCGAGGGGATAATGATGAACTGGCTTCCGCGCAGTAAAAACGAACTACTTGCTTTCACTCTGGCCTGTGCCGCAACGCTCGCCTGGCTGGTACAGTATCTCAGCTAGCGATCTGCAGGCGAAAAAAAACCCGCCTTCAGGCGGGTTTTAAGAATTCTGTCTGATAACTTAAATAGCGGCAACGTTAGCAGCAGATGGGCCTTTGGCGCCGTTGGTGATTTCGAACTCTACGCGCTGACCTTCTGCCAGAGTTTTGAAACCGTTGCTCTGGATGGCAGAGAAGTGAACGAACACATCTTTGCTACCATCTTCAGGAGTAATGAAACCGAATCCCTTGGACTCATTAAACCACTTAACGCTACCTTTGATCTTAGACATCTATATTACCTTTACATGAAAAATGGACACTAAACTGTGTCGAGGGTTAGTACAGCAATTGCGAAGGCTTTTGTCCAGTAGCCGACGACGAAAAAGTGATAAATATCGACTTTTTTTTACCCTATGTCATTTTGATGACAGGCCTGGCGCCATCAAAACTGCCAGCGCAGCCAGGCGAAATAGACGTTACCGTTATTGTAAGTACCCGGAATATAAGTCATCTGGAAAGTTGCTGGTCCATATCCCACCGAGGCTAATGGCAGCACTAATGGGATGGGAATATAGTTCCAGTTGTCACGCATCGTCACCCCGGCGGTATAACCAAGGCCAAGATGAAAATCGCGATCGTTCAGTGGTCGCCAGGTTTTCTCCCAGCCATAGCCACCAATCGGCTCCCACTTATTGAAGGAGTCCTTAAACGCCATCAGATAGATGCCGTTCCAGTTACCCTTTTCATCATAATGGGAGATCCCGCCCCCGGCACCCCACGGGCGTTCGTTGTACTTATCCGTTTTCTCTTTGTCATAAGTCCAGCGGTTATGCCATGTGATAGCCGGGACATAGAGATCGACCGTCTGCGGGTCGTTCCACGTTTCGCTGACGTTATCACTAAATGCCTGCCAGGTATCAGAAATGCCATTTACCAGAGTCGCGGCCTGTGCAGCCTGAAGCCCTACCCCGGCGACCAGCGCGGAAAGGGATATAATCGTTTTGATTTTCATACTAAATTTCACTGCTCCCTGGATGGCGCTATCTTACGGCATCCTGAAAAGGTCAAAAAATGTCGACCGAAAATAATCAATGCTTGTGGAAATGATTATATCAAACTCACCTAAACACTCCATTAATCACTAACTTATTAAGAGATTGATGAAAATGAATTTTTATTCACTCAGTGAGCAAAACTATTGATATGGTTGAATAAAACAGAATCTCCCCGCAGAGTTAAAACTCCAGGAATTTTCGCAATTATCAGGAAACATATTCCGATTATCACGCCAGTACTAGCTTAGTTCTGTCTTTACACTTTGTTTTAAGCATTATGTAAACAAAATTGACTGAAATCATCAAAAGGCCATCACAGTTGATAGTTTTTATCATTTAACAATCTATAATGTCGAGAAAAATCAGTTTAAATTATTTAATTCAATGAGTTATGCGTTTAAGGGATTTTACTAAATCAATTAATTTTATTTATAGATCTCTGCGTTTTTTTTGATAAGATAATTCTTACCAACCACGGGACTGGGAACGGTGAGGTGTCAATAATGCTAAGGTGTGGCAGATGCGGGTGTCGTAAGTTTATTTTTACTACCGCCGGCGATGAATTCGATAAACCCCACGGTGCTATCTGCGCGCTTTGTCACAAGCAGCTAAACGCGCGAGATATACGTATCAATTTTAGGGAAGTTTCTTCAACCTGGCCGGCCACCTACGGTGATGACACACCTGTCTACCATCATCCTGATAAAAGCTGAAAATTTTCTCACCCCGCAGCGGCTCATGGTGAACGCCTTTCACCATTATTATTCTTTATCTCTTCCTGCTACTCCCTATTATCTCTCATCGCGATTTACCCCCCGTTGATATCCGCTGACTTACTCTGCCCATGCAAACCAAAGAATAACCGCTGCGGACAATTACGGCGTTAAGGATGACAAATGAAGAGGTTATTTCCTTCATCAAACCAGGCCTCCAGGCCAGATGGTCAGTTATCAGGAAACTTACTCCTGATATAGCGTAATCAGTTATCAAATTAAGTTGCGGGTAAATCAATGACGCTTCCCGAAATAATCCTTCCCGGCAGCCACGCCTGCTGGACTGTTTTTTGCGATTTTGACGGCACAATTAGCGGCCAGGACGTGACTGACACGCTGATGGCGCAGTTTGGTATGCCGGGATGGCAGCAGCTTGAAGAGCGATGGGTGCAAGGGGAAATTGGCTCCCTCGCCTGTCTGAGTGGGCAAGTCGCCCTGCTGGATGCATCGCGCCAGCAGCTGGAAAGCTGTCTGGATAATATCGAGCTCGATCCTCATTTCGCGGCTTTCGCGCGCTGGTCACGCTTAAACCATGTTCCTCTCTATATTGTCAGTGACGGGTTGGATTATGCCATCGCGTATCTGCTGCGCAGGGAGCGGATTTCCGGGGTGCCCATTTTCGCCAACCGCTTGCAGCAGATTGCGCAGCGGCGCTGGCGGTTAAGCTCACCCTATTCTGACCCACTGTGCAGCCAGGCCAGCGGTACCTGCAAGTGCGCCCTCGTCAGGCGTCTGTCCAGACAGCATCTACTGACGATCGGCGATGGGCGCTCTGATTTCTGCGTCGCCGCTAAGGCCAGCCATGTGCTGGCCAAAAGCAGCCTGATCGCCGAGTGCCAACGAGCCGCTCTTCCCTTCACCCCATTCCATGATTTCAGCGAGGCTCAAACCTATTTTGAGGCTCTGCTCACTCGCCCGCAGGCATCTTCATGAAATATGACTATTGGCTATCCGGGGGCAGCCAGGGGGTATTGCTGATTCATGGCTTAACCGGAACGCCGACCGAAATGCGCGGCGCAGCGAGAGCGTTTAATCGCGCCGGTTTTACCGTCTATGCCCTCCAGCTGGCCGGGCATTGTGGCACGGTTGAAGACCTGGTCGCCACGCGCTGGCAGGACTGGTATCAGAGCGTGATCGACGGGGCGGATCGCTTGCGCCAGCAGGTCAGTACGCTGTTTGTTGCGGGGCTGTCAATGGGCGCATTGCTGGCGCTAAAGTACGCCTCTGACTATCCCAGCCGGGTTGACGGTGTGCTGGTTTATGCCGTTACCTTTCGCGGAGATGGCTGGAGCGTCCCAGCGCTAAAACGTATTGTCGGCCCCTGGCTACTGCAGTTGGCCGCACGACTGAAAATAGGCAGCTGCCGTTGCGTTGATGAACAGCCCCCCTACGGCATTCGTAATGAACGCCTGCGTAAAAAAATTGCGGCAAAGATGTTGAGCGGTAACAGCGCCGCCGCCGGGCTTCGGGGTACCCCGTGGGCATCGCTGAACGAAATGATCGTGCTGTCGCGCACGGTGCGTCTCAGGCTGCACTGCACCACTTCACCCTGCCTGATCCTGCACGCCAGCGAAGATGATATTTCCCACCGGCGCAATGCGGAACTGGTGCGCGACAGCGTGAGTGGCCCTGCAGAACTGGTGCTGCTGGCCAATAGCTACCATATGATCACTATTGATAACGATCGCCGTGAACTTTTTCAGCGTTCCATCGCTTTTATCAATCACTTCTCATCCCCTGACGGCACTCCCCGACCTGCGGTAGATGACGACCGCCTGCTGCAATGAGCCGCCTGACGCTGCTGCTGTGGCTACTGACTACCCTGCTCGACTGCTGCGGGCAGCTCGCCTTTAAGACCGCAGCGCTAAGCAGCGCCCACAGCTCAGGCACGCAGCCGTGGCGTTATATGCTGGCCCGCCCCTGGGTCTGGCTGGGCTTTGTCAGTTACGCAGTCCAGTTTCTGCTGTGGCTGGCATTTCTCTCGCGGGTCGCGCTGTCGCAGGCCGTGCTGCTGGCATCGATTAACGTGGTAGCGATCATGCTGGCAGCCCGCTGGTGCTTTAACGAACGTCTTACCCGCTGGCGGCTGGCCGGCATGCTGTTGATTTCACTGGGCGTTATTATCGTGGGGCTCGGCTGATGAAAAAGTTTTACCTGGTCGGTTTTCTGGCGCTACTGATGTTCGATACGCTGGCGCAGGTCAGTTTTAAGCTTGCCGCACTTCACGCGGCCCCACTGACGCTGGATGCGGCATGGCTGTTACGTCTATCTAGCCAGCTATGGATTTACGCTGCGCTTCTCGGCTATGCCGGGGCATTCTTTACCTGGATGAATTTGCTGAGGTCTGCCCCACTCGGCCCGGCGTTTGCCGCCTCGCACCTTGAGATCCTCAGCGTGACGCTGGTTTCCGTCTGGCTGTTTGATGATGCATTAACGCTGGTCAAAGCCCTTGGCGGCCTGTTGATTCTCGCTGGCGTACTCTGCCTGGCGAAAGGGGAAACGGTGGCTCAGTCAGCATAAAAAGAGGCGCCAGATGGCACCTCAACAACGGAAATAAAGCAGGATTAGCGCTGCTGTTTGGCGCGGGTCAATGCCTGGTCGAGCAGCGTTATGGCCTGGTCAATCTCCGCCCGACTGATTTCCAGTGAGGGTGCGAAGGTGATGACATTTTTATAGTAGCCGCCGACATCCAGCACCAGTCCGGTTTTCTGCCCCTGGTACTCCAGCGTGCCGGAGAGACCAATATCCACCATTTTGTCGAGCAGCGCTTTATCCGGGGTAAAGCCATCGGCCTGGCACAGCTCGGCGCGCAGGGCCAGGCCAAGACCATCGACATCACCGATCTCTTTATGCTGGCGCTGCAGGGTTTTGAGCCCCTCCAGGAAATAAGCGCCTTTTTCTGATACCTGCTTTTCATAATCCTTCTCGGCCAGCATCTGCATCACTTCCAGCCCCACCGCCGTTCCCAGCGGATTAGAGGCAAAGGTGGAGTGGGTGGAACCCACCGGGAAGATCTGCGGATTGATCATCTCTTCGCGTGCCCAAATTCCGGCGAGCGGGTTCAGTCCGTTGGTCAGCGCTTTGCCGAAGATCAGCACGTCCGGCGTTATACCAAAGTGTTCAACCGACCACAGTTTACCGGTGCGGTAAAAGCCCATCTGGATCTCATCCACCACCAGCAAAATACCGTGCTCATCCAGCACTTTTTTCAGCGCCGGGAAGAAATTGCGCGGTGGAATAACGTAACCGCCCGTGCCCTGAATCGGCTCAATATAAAAAGCCGCAAATTCCGCTTCGCGCACCCTGGGGTCCCAGACGCCGTGATACTCATTTTCAAACAGGCGGGCAAAATCGGCCACCAGCTTCTCGGCATACTCTTCCGCCGTCATCCCTCTTTGACGGCGGAAGGGATAGGGAAAAGGAATAAACTGGGCGCGTTCACCAAAGTGGCCAAAGCGGCGACGGTAACGATAGCTGGAGGTGATGGCAGAAGCGCCGAGCGTACGCCCGTGATAGCCGCCTTCAAAAGCAAACATCCGGCTTTTGCCGTGGGTGAAATTGCGCACCAGCTTCAGCGAGTCATCAACGGACTGCGACCCGCCCACGTTAAAATGCACCCGGCCCGGCAGGCCAAATTTGCGCTCCATATCCTGAGCAATCACCTTCGACAGCTCAATTTTTGTCGGGTGCAGATACTGGCTCGCCAGCTGTGGCAGAACATCGATCTGTTTTTTCAGCGCGTTGTCGAGACGGGGATTGGCATAGCCGAAATTCACGGCGGAGTACCACATCTGCAGGTCAAGATAAGGGGTTCCCTGGGCATCAAACAGATAACTGCCCTGGCAGCGTTCAAAGATTTTGGGGGGATTAACATAGTGGACGGTATCACCGTGCGAACAGTACCTGGCTTCATCTGATAACAGCTGCTCTTCATTCATGCTCATAGCATTTCCCGCATTTTCATTTTGAGAAGTGCGAGTATATCTGTTGGGTTTTATATTTAATGTAGTGAAAGGGTGATATTGAAGCGGTATTGATATTATGCGCAGGAATCGTCAAACGACACCTCAGGAAATAACAAACCAATAAAATAAATAATAAATTACATTTCAAAATCGTGGTTATAATTTCAAAACATACAATTACAGGCAGCCCGAATGAGTGACTCTTCAGGCTGCCAGAACGTAATCTTAGAATATCAACTTAAACACGCCCGTCACTGTTAATAAGCCAACGATAAAGATGATCGCAATAATCCAAAGGATAATTTTCATTCCATGCCCTCTAATGTAAAAAAAAAGTCACTACGTTGTAGTGACTTGAGTATAGAAGAAGATAACTGATTCGCCTGGTTTGCGATGTTACCCGCTGTTACAGCAGCGCTGACAGCAGCCACACCAGCACAAAACCGGTCAGCCCCATCGCGGTAGTCAGCACGGTCCAGGTTTTCAGACCGTCGGCCACGGACAGGCCGAGATAGCGCGTCACCACCCAGAAGCCGGCATCATTGACGTGCGACAGGCCCAGCGCACCAAAGCAGGCCGAGAGCGTGACAAGCACCAGCTGAATGTCGCTAATGCCCGCTACCGCCTGGGTCAGCAGACCGCTGGTGGTGAGGATCGCCACGGTCGCGGACCCCTGCGAAGCGCGCAGCGCCAGCGACAGAATAAACGCAGCGGGGATCAGCGGCAGATGAATGGTTTCCAGCGAGAGCGCCAGCGCTTTACCCACCCCGGACTCCACCAGCACCTTACCGAATGCCCCACCGGCGCCCGCCACCAGGATCACTCCGGCAGAGCTGGGGATCGCGCGGTCCAGTATATCGCTCAGCTTGTCACGGCTCCAGCCACGGCGCAGACCGAGCAGCCAGGCCGATAGCGCCAGCGCAATCAGCAGCGCAATCGCTGGCGTACCGATCAGGGTTAACAGCTGGCGCAGTGTATTGCCTTCCGGCAGCACGGTATGCGCCAGCGTCCCGACCACGATCAGCACAATCGGCACGACAATCAGCGAAGAGATCAGCAGCGCGCCTGGCGGCTTCTCCTGGTTCTGGCGCGGACTGTTTTCCGGTTTTGCCAGCTGCAGCTGCTCCAGCACGCTGAGCGACAGATGATACTGACGGCGGTTCATCGCCTTCGCCACGAAGTACCCCACCACGCCCACCGGGATCGATATCGCAATCCCCAGCAGCATCAGCCAGCCCATGTCGGTCCCCAGCAGTCCGGCCGCGGCCGCAGCGCCGGGGTGAGTCGGCAGCGCCACATGGACGGTCAGCATCACGCCCGCCATTGGCAGGCCATACTTCAGCGGCGAGACGCGGGCCACTTTGGTAAAACCGTAGATCAGTGGAATAACAATAATAAAGCCGACTTCAAAAAAGACCGGAATACCCAGAATAAACGCTGCCATGGTGAGCGCCGCGACGGTGCGTTTAATCCCCAGCGTATGGGTAAAGCGCTGCGCCAGCGATTCTGCTCCGCCGGAGGCTTCAATAATTGCGCCGAGCATCGCCCCCAGCACAATGATGATGGTGATGGACCCCAGCAGACCGCCCATTCCTGAGACGATCACTTTCATAATATTATCTGCCGGGATGCCGGTAGCCATCGCCACCATCAGGCTGACAACCAGCAGAGCGACAAACGGGTGGATCTTTATTTTAATCACCAGCAGCAGCAGTATCAGCACGCTGGCAACAGCAATGGTTAAGAGCAGGGCGGTGGACATCTTTCAGACCTCATTATCGTTATATTGCCGCCGGATTCAGGCCGCAAGATTTCAGCGCTGCGCGTCATAAACACGCAGCGTTTAGCTAAACGTCCGCTTATTTATAGGCTGAGAACCAGCCCAGTCCTTCCAGCGTGGTGGTTCGTGGGAAATATTCGCAGCCGATCCAGCCCTGATACCCGCTGCTGTCCAGCAGATCGAACAGCCAGGGATAATTGATCTCGCCTTCATCCGGCTCGTGACGATCCGGGGCAGAGGCGATCTGAATATGCTGATACTGCCCGGCAAACGCGGTGATCAGGTGGCTTAAATTGCCGTCCACCCGCTGCGCGTGGAACAGATCGAGCTGGCTGTACACGCCAGGCCGGTCGATGCGCTTCACCATCTCCAGCACCTGGTACTGGCTTGAGTAGAGATAGCCCGGCTTGGTTTGGGGATTTAACGCTTCCAGCAGAATGCGCACGCCGTGCGGGGCAAACTTATCGGCGGCATAGCGCACGTTGTCGATAAAGGTGCGGCAGTACGCCTGGCGATCGGCCCCCTCCGGCACCACTGCTGCCATAATATGCACCTGGCGACAGTCAAGCGCCAGCGCGTACTCCAGTGCGTTATCGATATCGCGACGCGCATCCTCTTCACGCCCCGGGATGGCGGAAACGCCCCACTCCCCGGCGGCGGTGTTGCCCGGTGCGGTATTAAACAGCACCAGCTCAAGCCGATTGCGCGATAACGCCTGCTTCAGCTGCGCGGCGTCATACTCATAGGGAAACAGAAACTCCACCCCACGAAAACCGGCCTGCGCCGCGGCGTCGAAGCGCTCCATAAAGGGAACTTCGTTAAACAAGGTCGAGAGGTTAGCAGCAAACTTAGGCATGTTCAGCTCCGTAATTCAGCCACTTCGGCATCGTTGAGATATCGAATCGGGCGGTCGCCCAGGGTAAAGATCAGCCGGGCAGTCTCTTCCAGCTCTTCGGTATTATCTGCCGCTTCGCGCAGGGTTTTCCCCACCACCACCGGGCCGTGGTTAGCCAGCAGGAATGCCTTATAGTGCGGAGCCAGTTTCGCGAGATCCTCTCCCAGCCGTGCATCGCCCGGACGGTAATAGGGCACCACCGGCACATCGCCGACGCGCATCACCACATACGGCGTGAACGGGCGAATGCAGTTCTGGGTATCCAACCCTTCCAGGCAGGAGAGCGCGGTCAGGTAGAGGCAGTGCAGATGCACAATCGCCCCGGCTTGCGGGTTGTTGAGGTAGATAGCCCGGTGGAAGCTGATCTCTTTCGAGGGTTTATCCCCACCTATCCACTCCCCTTCCGGCGTCACTTTTGATAAGCGATCGGCGACCAGTTCGCCAAGACAGGACCCGGTCGGCGTCGCCAGCAGGGTGCCATCCTCCAGACGCATCGATAAATTACCTGCCGAGCCGGTGGCATAGCCGCGCTGGAAAAACGAGGCGCCTAATCGCACCATCTCTTCACGTGCCTGTTGCTCTGTCATACTGTGAACTCCGTTTGTGCGCGGGCAAAAAAGTTTTCATCGCCGAAATTACCGGATTTGAGCGCCAGCGAAACCGGCTGCCCGACGCCGCGCACCCAGGGAACGCCAGGAGAGATGGCCGGGCCAATATGGAAGGCATGAATGCCCAGCGTCTGTGCCACCACGCCGGAAGTCTCGCCCCCTGCGACGATAAAGCGCTGCCAGCCGCGCTGCTGCAGTTCGCGCACCACGGCAGCAAACAGCTGTTCAATCGCTTCGCTGCTGTGCTGGGCGCCGTACTGCTGCTGAATACGCTGCAGCACTTGCGGTTCGGCGGTGGCAAACAGCAGCGGGGCCAGCGCGTCAGTTTCATGCTCAGCCACCCAGTCGCATAGCGCGAGGGCATACTCTTCCCGCTGGTTGAGCGCACGTTCAACATCCACCGCCTGCGCCGCAGCCTGCTGGCGATAGCGCGCTACCTGGCGGTTAGTCATGGTTGAGCAGGAGCCAGAGAGCACCACGGCACGCTCGCCCTGCGGCGCACCAGCGGCCTGAGCCTGAGCGCTGTCGTGCGCTGCGTTGGCCCACTGACGCGCCAGGCCGATTGCCAGCCCGGAACCGCCGGTGACCAGCCGCATGTCGCGCAGCGCTTCGCCCTGGGTCAGCAGATGCTGTTCATTCAGCGCATCCAGCACCACGTAGCGCACACCCTGCTCTTGCAGCGCGCTCAGCGCTGCGCGCACGGCAGCGGCCCCGCGATCCAGCGTCGGGCTGGCAACCAGTCCTGCCTTACCGCGACTCTGCGCTTCCATCAGGCGCAGCAGATTACTGTCGGTCATCGGCGTTACCGGATGGTGGCGCATGCCGGAATCGGACAGCAGCTGGTCCATCACGAACAGATGCCCCTGATACACCGTGCGGCCATTGACCGGCAGCGACGGGGAGATAATGGTTTGCGATTCACCCAGCGCATCCAGCAGCGCATCGGTCACCGGGCCAATATTGCCCTGGGCGGTGCTGTCGAAGGTGGAGCAGTATTTAAAATAGAAGCGCTCGCAGCCCTGCTGCTGTAGCCACTGCAACGCCTGGAGAGAATCTGCCACCGCTTTTTCAGGCGCACAGGAGCGCGACTTCAGGCTGACCACAATCGCATCGGCGTTCAGCGCCAGCGCCTCAGCAGGCACGCCATTCACCTGTACGGTGGACATGCCGTTCTGCACCAGGAAGCTGGCGATATCGGTCGCCCCGGTAAAATCATCTGCAATCACACCAAGACGCATTATTCCTGCTCCTTTTTACCCGGCAGCGTAATGCCGCTGAAAATTTTGATCACCGCGCTGTCATCTTCACGGCCATAGCCTGCGTTGCTGGCGGAGGTGAACATATTAAAAGCGGTGGAGGCCAGCGGCAGCGGGAAGTGCAGTGCTTTGGCGGTGTCGGCAACCAGGCCAAGATCTTTCACAAAGATGTCGACCGCAGATTTTGGCGAGTAGTCGCCATCAACCACGTGGCGCATGCGGTTTTCAAACATCCAGGAGTTACCCGCCGCGTTAGTCACTACGTCATACATGGTATCGAGCGGGATACCGGCCCGGGCGGCGAGCGCCATCGCTTCAGCCCCGGCAGCGATATGCACGCCTGCCAGCAGCTGATGAATAATTTTCACGGTCGAGCCGAGGCCGATTTCCGCGCCGATGCGATATACCTTGCCCGCCACCGCATCCAGCACCGGTTGCAGCAGCGTAAACGCCTGCTCGCTACCGGAGGCCATCACCGTCATCTCACCGCTAGCTGCCTTAGCCGCTCCGCCGGAAACCGGCGCATCCAGCATGATCAGCTGATGGGCCGCCAGCTGCTGTTCAATCGCCAGCGCATCCTGAGAAGAGATGGTCGAGGAGACCATGACCGCCGTTCCCGGCTTCAGCTTTGCTGCCAGCCCGCTCTCGCTAAACAGGATCTGCTTCACCTGTGAGGCATTCACCACCAGCAGCACGACGGCGTCCAGCTGCGCGGCAAAGCTATCGGCGCGGGATTCAGCAGCCACGGCACCGCTGTCGCGCAGGGTTTGCAGCGCGGTCGGGTTGAGATCGACGCCGTAAGTTTTCAGGCCAGCTTTAATACAGGATTGCGCCGCACCCATCCCCATAGAACCGAGGCCAACGACACATACCGACATAGATGTTGCGTTTGACATACGCTCTCCGTGTTAATTTTGGTGATTATTTGTTTTGTTGTGTGAAGTATAGGCGCTTTATGGCGATAATTTGGTGACCGTGCTCACATTAATTAACAAGAGAAAGCGCATATTTCACAACGCTTAACATCTTTAACTCATCCACTCACGCTGGTAAATAGAATAAATTTCAATGAGTTATCTAAAAAATAATGCGAATAGCTTCATGCTCAGCAGGGAATAACGTGATAATTTGATAAAAATTGTGGTGCAGAGCCGCGCTGCGCTCCGTTACACTCTGATAAACCGTTAATTTCAGGAGCCGCGATGATCCCGGTTGAACGTCATCAACAAATTCTCACGCTGGTACAGGAGCGCGGTGTGGTCAGCATCGCCGAGCTGACCGAGCGCCTTGCCGTCTCGCATATGACCATCCGCCGCGACCTGCAAAAGCTGGAGAAACAGGGTGCCGTGCTGCTGGTCTCCGGCGGCGTACGTTCCACCGAGCGCCTGTCGAGCGAGCCTTCGCACCTTGATAAAACCAGCATGTTCAGCCAGGAGAAACAGGCTATCGGTGCCGCCGCTGCGCGCCATATTCCCCGCAACAGCTGCATCTACCTGGATGCCGGGACCACGACGCTGGCGCTGGCGCGTGAGCTGGGCGCGCGTGACGACCTGCTGGTGATCACCAACGATTTTGTCATCGCCAATTTCCTTATCGATACCAGCCAGTGCCGTATGATCCATACCGGCGGCACGCTGTGCCGCGATAACCGCTCCTGCGTCGGCGATGCGGCTGCGCAGTCTCTGCGCGGGCTGTCGGTTGATATCGCCTTTATCTCGGCTTCCTGCTGGGGGCCGCGCGGCATCTTCACGCCAGACGAAGAGAAAATTGCCGTCAAGCGGGCGGTGAACGAGGTCAGCAGCAAACGCGTCCTGCTGGCGGACAGTTCGAAATACAACAAGATTGCCACGTTTCTCGCGCTGCCGCTGACGCGTTTTGACAGCATCATCACCGATCCCCATCTTGCCAGCGCGGCCCGTCAGGAACTGAATACGCTGGACGTCGGTGTGATCATTGCGGAGTGATCCTGCCGCCCTGTTTTCGCGATCGCGATCACGGCCTTTCACTTCTTTACGCTGGCGCCAGGGAGAAGTCGCAGGCGGGTGGCTAAACTTATCCAGGCTGTTTTATGGACTCACTTGCCACCCTTTTCCTTGAAAATGCGATGAGGTGACCTTATGAGCACTATCAGTACCAGTATGGGACGTTACAGTCTGACCGCGCAGAATTCTGGTGGCCATATTAAAGGCGCGATTGCGATTAATGATGAGGGCGGAGCACAGCTCACCCGGCAGGAATTTAACGAACATGATGTCGATGACGTGGTCAATAACGTGATTTATCCGGTCACTGGCGGTAACCGGGTGATCGCCAGCGCCATGCGTGAAAAGATGATTGAAGCGGGATTTGAGCAGCCGCACTGAATGGGTTAACAGAGAAAATAGCCGGGGTGCTTCACACGATTAGCAGGTTATCCAACCAATCGGATTATTAGATCGATAATCTGCTATCGATCGGTATAAACGCTTATAATTTCTAGTTAAATAGTGCCATTATTTTAGTGCGACAACTCATCGCAAAGCCACAATCAAAGCATTATTGCCCGCATAACCTGCGGGCTTTTTTTGGCCGCAAAAGCGCAAGCGTTACGATCGAACCGAGGGAGGCACCTCCCCACTTTTGATCTCCTCATTGACGCCCTCTTCATCCTCCTCTCTGCGGCGGCTGCGTAAGCGCTGGCTGACCAGGAAAACCGGCGCGGCGAGAAACAGCAGCAGGCTGCCCGACATGCCACAAATCACCAGGCTCACCAGCCCTAACCCGCCGCTGCCGGCGGTCACGCCCGCCGCCACCAGCGACAGCAGGAAAAAGAACATCAGCGTCATGCTGACCGGCCAGATATTGACAATGTCCATATCGCTGAGCGCCATTTTCACCGGTCTGGCGGCCTGCAGCTGTGCCTGCTTCTCCGCCTCTAGCTTCTCTTGCAGCGCCTGAAGGTCGACGCAGGGGGCAACAAAATCTTCTGCAGGCTGCGGATCGTACAGGGCTTCAAACACCGAATCGGGCGCTGGAAAGGTGTGTGGCCATGTTGCGCTGTGCACCCCATAGGTGCTGAGTGCAGGCAGCGTAATACGCGGCCACTGAATCGCCTGCAGATAGCGGTCGTTGAGCACTACCCAGCTCTGACGGATTTTGCCTTTATTCATATGATAGATCTTCAGGCGGTCTGCCGGCGGGTAAGAGAGATAAGTCACTCTGGCGGCAATCAGCGGAATATGGCGCATGCGGCAGTAGTTCACCCGGCTCTGACCCTGCACGGCTAACAGTAGCGCCAGCGCCGAGATAAAGTACCAGGAGGTGCTTTCCGCAGCGGCTGGGCTGGCAAGGTGCTCACGCAGCTTCTCTTCGCTATTGCCGCTCAGATGCTCCGGCCACCAGCGCCAGCTGCGGCCAATCACCCGTTCGGTCGGCACCTGAAACACGCCCAGCGGTTCGGTTTCCGACGGCAAAATGGCAAAGGGGAAAATTTTACTGAAAAAGGTCAGCGCATCATCCGGCCCGTTCCACTCCCCGCTCGCCTCCAGGCCGTGCAGATTAGCGGTCAGCTCACCCCAGCCTTTTTTCCCCAGCATATCAATCTGATATTTGGTATCGGCCAGTCGCTTACCCAGCAGCATGATATCGCGCGGGATCGCCGCAAGATCCAGTAATGGAATGCTGCTGGGCTCTGTCTGTTCATTTTCCATACTGCTGTTTACCCCAAAGGCTGCTTCATATACCATAAAAAAATTTGGCTTTAGTAAAAAAACCAATAAATATCAATGAACTAGTATATGTAGCAAGCGGCCCGGTTAGCAATACACCGCATCTGATTTGCCGCTAATTTAAACGCGTAAGAGCGCTATTTCTGTGCGGTCTTCAGGGGAAAACACCCATTAATCGTTTAAAAATAAGCAGTAACCTTCGGCTTAAAGGTGATGGCCGCCCAGGCGATGGGGGCGTATTAGCCGTAGGTTTATGGCATGCCTGGATCGGGCGGGGCATGCCCCGCCCCTGCGATATTGCCTGACGGGAAAACAGAGCAAAAGCACCCTGCACGTTCATGGGTAACCGTTTTTGATTTCCAACAAACATTTGCCAGTAAACTGCCTTAAAAGTGTTACAAAATGATTCAATATGAATATTTGTATGTATTACAACCTTAACATTTGCCGGTCAAAAGTCGCGGGAAAGTGACGTGACGATATTATTAAGCGGGAGCGATTTAAGCCTGACGGCGCAGGAATATAATAATTAGCTAACTAATAACATTTTTACAACACCAGGGTCATAATAAGTGATAAAGCAGAGGGTTATTGTGCTGAACTGATACTTAAGGGCGGTCCATCAGGCTTAATCGTTATATAAAATCCACTTGGTTATAAGCAATCAATTCGCTGCCCCGTCATAGTTTCACGGCGAAAACATGCATCCTGCGAGGGTAAAAAGTGCTTCCCCGCCAGAAAGTTACAGTTTCTTCACATATTGGGATCATCCCGCCATCTTGCCTTAACATTCCAGCGCCCTGATTTAACCTGTTAACGAAACAATTTCTCGTAATATCCATTACTGTTATACGTCAGATCAATATTACTGTTGCTACTCCTTCACCTGATTTGGTCTTACGATCAAACCTTCGATGAGAAGTCCCCAATTGGCACCGCTACATTTTTATCAAATGTAGTCTATTTGTTAATAGTGGGTAAAAAAAATAAAAGGCAGTTTATGTTAGATCGAGGTAAGCAATGTTCGGATTAGATGCGTTCCATCTGGCAAGGATACAGTTCGGTTTCACCGTAGCCTTCCACATTCTCTTCCCGGCCATCACCATCGGGCTGGCCAGCTTTCTGGCGGTGCTCGAAGGACTGTGGCTGAAAAGCAAAAATGAGGTTTATCGCGACCTCTATCACTTCTGGTCGAAAATCTTCGCCGTTAACTTCGGTATGGGCGTGGTTTCCGGTCTGGTTATGGCCTATCAGTTTGGTACTAACTGGGCAGGGTTTTCTCAGTTTGCCGGCAGCATTACCGGCCCGCTGCTGACCTACGAAGTGCTTACCGCGTTCTTCCTTGAAGCTGGCTTCCTCGGCGTGATGCTGTTCGGCTGGAACCGAGTCAGCCGTGGCCTGCACTTCTTTGCTACCTGCATGGTCGCGCTGGGTACGATTATCTCAACCTTCTGGATCCTCGCGTCCAACAGCTGGATGCAGACGCCGCAGGGTTATGCGCTGCAAAACGGCATCGTGGTGCCGGTGGACTGGTTGAAAATTGTCTTCAACCCCTCCTTCCCCTACCGCCTGCTGCACATGTCCGTCGCGGCATTCCTGGTAACGGCGTTCTTCGTCGGCGCTTCTGCGGCTTACCACCTGCTGCGCAAAAACGACACGCCAGCAGTGCGCAAAATGCTGTCAATGGCTCTGTGGATGGCGCTGATTGTCTCCCCTATTCAGGCAATGATTGGTGATGCCCACGGCCTGAACACTCTGGAACATCAGCCGGCGAAAATCGCGGCGATTGAAGGGCACTGGGAAAACCCACCGGGAGAAGCGACCCCGCTGATCCTATTCGGTATCCCGGATATGAAAGAAGAGCGCACCAAATACGCGGTGGAAATTCCGTATCTGGGCAGTCTGATCCTGACGCACAGCCTGGATAAACAGGTTCCGGCGCTGAAAAGCTTCCCGAAAGAAGACCGCCCGAACTCCACCGTGGTGTTCTGGTCATTCCGCGTGATGGTGGCGCTGGGCATGCTGATGATCCTGTTGGGCGTGGTCAGCCTGTGGATGCGTCGCGGACAGCGTCTGTATACCTCGCGTGCATTCCTGTGGTTTGTGCTGCTGATGGGGCCATCAGGTCTGATTGCGCTGGTCGCAGGCTGGATCACCACCGAAATGGGTCGTCAGCCGTGGGTCATCTACGGCCTGCTGCGCACTCGTGATGCCGTGTCGCTACACAGCACGCTGCAGATGAGCATCAGCCTGATTGCTTTCCTGCTGGTCTATTTTGCCGTATTCGGCGTTGGCTACAGCTATCTGGCCAATCTGATCAAGAAAGGCCCAGAGACGGGCGAAGGCGACCATACGCCAGATGGCGGTCCGGGCACCTCCCACACCCCTTCACGCCCGCTGTCCGCCGTGAAAGAAAAACTTAATTCATCGGAAGAGGGAAAATAAGATGGGAATCGATCTCTCCATTATCTGGTTTGTGATCATCATTTTCTCCACCCTGATGTACATCATCATGGATGGTTTCGACCTTGGCATCGGTATCCTGTTCCCGTTCAATAAAGATCCGGTTGAGCGCGACATGATGGTTAACACCGTCGCGCCCGTCTGGGACGGCAACGAAACCTGGCTGATCCTCGGAGGCGCTGCTCTGTATGGCGCCTTCCCGCTGGCTTACTCGGTCATCACCTCCGCTCTGGCCGCTCCGCTGACCATCATGCTGATTGGACTGATTTTCCGCGGCGTGGCGTTTGAGTTCCGCTTTAAGGCCACTGAAGAGCACCGTCCATTCTGGGATAAAGCCTTTATCGGTGGGTCATTCCTGGCGACCTTCAGCCAGGGTGTGGTACTCGGCGCGTTCATCAACGGTTTTGAAGTGACCAATCGTACTTATAGCGGCCCGGAGCTGGCGTGGCTGACGCCGTTTTCTCTGTTCTGCGGCGTGGGCCTGGTTCTGGCCTATGCGCTGCTGGGCAGCACCTGGCTGATTATGAAGACCGAGAATGAGCTGCACCGCAAGATGACCGCGCTGACCAGGCCACTGCTGCTGGGTCTGCTGGTGGTGATAGCCATTGTCAGTATCTGGACGCCGCTGCAGCATGCGGACATCATGCACCGCTGGTTCACCCTGCCAAACCTGTTCTGGTTCCTGCCGGTTCCGGTGCTGGTACTGGTGGCAAGCTGGGGCCTGTTGCGTGCGCTGAAGCGCCATGCGCACTATACGCCGTTCCTGCTGACGCTGGCGCTGGTGTTCCTCGGCTTTACCGGGCTGGGCATCAGCGTCTGGCCGAATATTATTCCGCCAACCATCACCATCTGGGATGCCGCATCGCCACCGCAGAGCCAGGGCTTTATGCTGGTCGGTGGTCTGCTGATTATCCCGGTGATTCTGGTGTACACCTTCTGGAGCTACTACGTGTTCCGCGGCAAAATCAAGCCGGATGAAGGGTATCACTGACAGTCAGGGCGGACCGCAGAGTCCGCCTTTTTTTTGTCAATCTTTCGCTCCTGCAGTCATATTTTTACATACAACCGCAGCGGCAAACTCCGGATGATGGTCTACGCTTAATGTTCTGATTGAGGAAATCATGCCATCAAAGGAGGCAGTATGAGTCTGTTTGATAAAGCGAACGATAAAGCACAAGAAGCTGTTGGAAAAGGCCAGGAAGAGTTTGGCAAAGCCATAGATTCGCCTGAGCATGAATTCAAAGGCAAAGCGCGCCAGCAGGCGGCAAGAGCCTCTTACGCCATCGATGATGCGCTGGACTGTGTGAAGAGTAAAACTCAGGATTCACCGCTGGTTTCACTGGTGATTGCTGCAGGTGTCGGTTTCCTGGCTGCCAAGATCTTCGGCCGCCGTTAACCCCATCGCGTTGTGAAACAAACGCCCCTTCGCGGGCGTTTTTTTATGGGCGCTATCCTGAAAACCTCGCGCTGCGCATTAAACAGAGTAATGCGCGCAGGCTGTTGTGCTGTACTGGTGGCGGACCCTGTATTCGCTAAACACAACAAGAGGTGAATCATGGAAAGAACATCACGTCTGATAAAGGGTATTGCCATTATCGCGGTAGCCACAGCGCTGATCGGCCCCCAGGCCGCTGCAGCGCCAGAGCATGTATTACATGACGCACTGCGATATCAGGTTACGCCAACAGCACCTTATCTCATCCAGGCGCCAAATAGCGTGAGCAAACAGCCCAGCGCACCGCCGGAAGATTATCGCGCCGCCAAACCACAACCGTTAATGCGCGGCGAAGGCTTCAACTATCATCTGTATTACAACTACCGTTTAACACCGCACATCATCCTGCGCCCTAATCTGCAACAGAGCACTAAGCCCGGTGCAGTCAGTGACCATTCACAGCGTTTTGTCGGTGGTATCGGCGCTGGCATTAACTTCTGACCAGACTACCGCTCGTTCTCCCGAATGGGCGGGCTATTCCGTTACTCTACAAACCCGCACCTGATACATCCCCTCACACATTAAATCATTCGCATACACAATAAGTTTTTTCACTTATGGAACTTAGCACAAATCTATAATCGGGATAATTCCCTGACATGCTGTTATATACAACGCCGCGTAACTTTGTGCGGTAATACCCTATTAAGCATTAAGCACCCAACATTCCGCACGGTTTCTCACTTTCAGGATGATTGTACGCGTAGCGGATTTGATAATTTAAAAGGCATGAATAATGAAAAGAAAAGCGTGTTGCCAGCAGCATCTAAAAAAATCCGTATTACTCAGTTCCCTGCTGATGGCGTCTGCTGCGGCCTGCGCCGATATGGCTCCGCTGAGCGTTGACTCACAATATATGTTCGGTGACTGGGACGGTTATCGCAGCCAGTTAAAAGAGGACGGGGTGGATTTCCAGGTGAATTACACCATGGAGTCGGCCGCCAATCTCGCCGGCGGCTACCATACCTCCACGACTGCACGCTACACCGACCAGTGGGCATTTGGCACCACGCTCGACCTGGAAAAGCTGCTTAACTGGGACGATACCCAGTTCCAGACCACTATCACCAGCCGTAACGGTCGCGACCTGACCCAGCATATCAACGATCCGCGCACTGGCGGCCTCTCTTCCGTAGAAGAGGTCTGGGGGCGTGGGCAGACCTGGCGTCTGACTCAGTTCTGGATCAACAAAGGCTTGTTTAATCATCTGGTGGAGGTTAAAGCGGGGCGCCTGACGGTCGGGGAAGATTTTGGCTCTTTCGACAGCAAATTCGAAAACCTGGCATTCGGCAGCGGCCAGGCCGGTAACTGGCGCGGAGACCGCTGGTTTAACTGGCCGGTTTCGCAATGGGGCGGCCGCATTAAATTAAACCTGCCGGACGATATGTTCTTCCAGGTCGGCTTCTATAATCAGAACCGTAATAACTACGATCGCGGCAACGGTTTCTATCTGGATGGCAGCCCAAGCCTGGGGAATCTGGTGCCGTTCGAATTTGGCTGGAAACCTCTGCTGGGCGCTGACAAGCTGCCGGGTAACTATCGCATCGGCGGTTACTACTCCTCGGTTAACGGGGATAAATACGCCAGCTATCACAACGGCAGCTACGGTAATCAGGCCAAAGCTTACGGCGGCTACGTGCTGTTACAGCAGCAGTTGACGGCAACGGATGGCGATGTCAATCGTGGCCTCGGCGTAACGGTTCAGGCGGTCATGAATGACCACAAAACGTCCAAAACCGACAATTATCAGGCCGTTTCATTTACCTGGAAAGGGCCGTTTGCTGCGCGCGCGCAGGATGAGATTGGCCTGGGCGCTGCGCGTATTCACGTCAACAGTGACTACAGCAAAATGCAGAAAGAGAGCAACGAATTCAACGGCGAATACGACTATAACAGCCCAACCTATCTGCCGATCCAGCACGGTTCCGAATGGAACTACGAGGTGTATTACAACGTGCATGCCACTAACTGGCTAAATCTGCGCCCAAGCCTGCAGTACGTTGCCTCTCCGGGTGGCGTCAGCGGCGTGAAAGATGCGTTTATTGGTGGTCTGAGCGCCAATGTGAACTTCTGATGTAGCGAAAATTCGCAGGCAGCAGGCGGACCGAAACAGAGGGTCCGCCGTTATGACTACGTAAAGGGGGCGACCTCTGAGGTATTCCCAGAAATGACTTCCCTCGCTAAACGTCCGCTAACCGGTCTGAGCTCAGCCTGAGCACGCCGGAACGGCAAAAGACGCTCCCTGCGGGCCTCGGCACGCGGCATCCCTGCCGCGTGACGTCCGGCTTACCTCAGGCTGAGCTCATCCCCCACTCGCATCGTGCTCGCTGTGGTTTTTAAACCGCGACGCTGAAGCTTTGGGTGCAAGGAGGCAGGGCTGATTGCAGCAGGCCCACGGCCAGGGATGGCCGTGAGCCAGGCTACAGGGATGTATTCATGCCGGTGCGGAAAGCAGCCCTCCCTCCTGAAACCGGGCATCTGTCATCCCGCGATAATATTCAAATCAGTGTTTGTGGAGATACTTCAGGGGTCGACCTTGTTTCCGGTCGCCCCTCCGCATTCAGTCGTCAATCCAGTGGATTATTTCAACTGCACGCGCGCGGTATAGAAACGGCGGGCGGCCAGATATCCGGCAACAATGGTCGACAGGCTGGCCGTTCCCAGCAGCATGAACGTCACCATGATCTGATATTTAATCGCCTTCACTGGATCAATCCCGGCAAAAATCAACCCGGACATCATTCCCGGCAGGCTGACCAGCCCCACCGTTTTTGCGGCGTCCACGGTGGGGATCATTGCGGCGCGAATGCTGTCACGCACGATACTCCCTGAAGCCAGTTTGGCACTTGCTCCCAGGCTGAGCATCTCCTCCACTTTCTGCCGGTTATCGCTGAAGCGCTGATTGAGATTGCTAAAGCACAGCCCCACCGCCACCATCGCGTTACCGGCAATCATCCCGCTAATCGGGATCACCTGCATCGGCATAAACTCAATCGCGCCGCTGAGCAGCAGAATCGCCAGCGTCAGCGTGGTGCCCAGCGTAATCGCAATAAATGAGATAACAAACCCGTGGTCGATCGCCCGGCTGCGTTTCTTGGCATTGAGCGCGGCATTCACGCAGATAAACAGCACCATCAGGATGGTGAGCCAGCGGTTGTTCAGGTCGAAGATATATTTCAGCACGTAGCCGACAATCACCAGCTGGACGATGGCACGCGCCACGCTCCAGACGATATCTTTCTCCAGCCCCAGCCGCTCTTTCTTACTCACCAGCAGGGCAATCAGCACCAGTACCAGCGCCAGAGCCAGCGACTCATTGGTAATATTATGCTGGTTCATGCTGCTCTCCTTTTACTGCTGGCTCCAGCCGCAGCACCCGCCGCTCGCCGCCGATTTCATGGGGATCGTGGCTGATCCAGATCGCCGCACAGCCCTGCTCTACCTGCCGATCAATCAACTGCTGCACCCGCTGCTTATTCTCTTCATCCAGCGCGCTGGTAATCTCATCCAGCAGCAGGATATCCGGTGGAAACTGCAGATTGCGCAGCAGCGCCACGCGCTGTTTTTCACCGCCCGATAGCTGGTCAATTGGCTTGTCCAGCAGCTCTGCCGCCAGATTGACCCTGGATAGCCACTCGATCATGCGTGCACGATCGGCAGAGCGCTGACGAATCTGGTAAGGCAGCGCCAGATTGTCATAGACCGTGCTGCCAAACAGCTGCGGCGTCTGAAACACGTATGAAACACGCTGGCGGTAGCTTTCCACCTTCAGGTCCGCAAGCGGCTTACCGTTGAAGCGCACTTCCCCGGCGCTCGGTTCCAGCAGCGAGGCAATAATTTTTAACAGCGTACTTTTTCCGGCGCCCGACGGCCCGGTCAGCCAGAGAAACTCGCCGCTGTGCAGCTCAAATGAAAGCGGCGCCAGCAGCGTTTTTTCCTGCAGCGCAAAAGAGACCTCCCTGACCTGCAGGAGAGGAGATGTGGTGGTCATAGATTATTGAAACTCTGAAAAAATGAATGGAGAGAATAATAGCACCGTCAGCGCGTTTTTTTCTGCGGCCAGCAGATCAATAGCAGCCCGGCGAGGATTAAACCGCCGCCCGCCAGCTTGCCCCAGACAAACTCCTCGTTTAGCCCCGGCAGCCACAGCGCGGCGGCCCACACCAGCAGATAGCTCAGGCTGAGTAGCGGATAGGCGCGGCTCAGCGCTATGCGCTGCAAAGCCAGCAGCCAGCACAGCATCGACAGTGCATAAGCCAGCAATCCGGCGAGCAGCGCCTGCACCGCCGGGACCAGACTAAACAGCACCGTGAAAAATGCCGACGGCTCGCCGATCGCCGGCAGCCGCACCATCGCCCACTTCAGCAATAGCTGCGCCGCGCTGACCAGCAGCACGCTACAATACGCCAGCAGCCAGCCCATCAGGTATAGCTCCCCATCACCGCAACCCCGGCAACAATCAGGATAATCCCCAGCGCATGACGCAGCGGAATGGCCTCATGCCACAGCCAGCGGGCGGCAAGGGTCACAAAGATAAAATTCAGGCTCAGCATCGGGTAAGCGACGCCAAGCGGCGTGGTTTGCAGCACGCGCAGCCACACCAGCATCGCCAGGCCCAGCAGCAGCACGCTTAATGCCAGCCAGCGCCAGAGTGCGGCGCGCTGCACCGTCGCCTGCTTCTGGCATAACTGCCCGCCACAGCTGAGCAGGCTGGCAAGGAGGATCAGCAGCATATTCATGGCTGCTGCAGATACAGGTAATAGAGCATTCTGCCGTGCTGAAAGCTGCGATCGGGCTGCGGAATACGATCGTCCGTCGGGCGTTTATCGTCCGACAGCTTCATCACCAGCGACACCTCGCCCTGGCGACGATGCTCACTCAGCCACTGGGCAAACTGCGCTGCGGTGACCAGGCGCTGGCGACTGTCGGCATAGCTCACCCCGTACGCCAGCTCGCCCGGCTGGTCGAAGAGCAGAATATCGCTGCGCTTAAGCTGCCACGCCAGCGCCGAGGCCATGCCAACATTATTCGCCAGGATAAAGCGACTGTGCGTCAGTTCAGGCATCAGGCTGGCAATAAACGGCTGAGGCTGCTTGGAGTAGATTACCTTGTCCGGTATCGCCGCGCCGACCACCAGTGCCAGCATCAGCGGGCACAGCGCCGCCAGCTTCCAGAATTTCGCCCCGCCAAGCAGGGTGATCATCCCCATCACCGCCCAGAACAGGAACGCCAGCGTGGCCAGCTGAGCCTTGAACAGTTCGGCATAAGGATAGAGCGGATGATGCATCAACCCCCACGGCGCCAGCACCAGCAGCACCGTCAGCGTCAGCAGCGCGCCGAACGTCAGATTGATGATGCCATTGGCTTTCAGGCCGCGCCCCCCCTCGGAAACCAGCCGCACGCCGTGGTGCGCCAGCAGGATCGCCAGCGGCGCGAAGCACGGCAGAATATAGGTTGGCAGCTTCCCTTTGGCGAGACTGAAAAACAGCAGCGGCATCACCACCCAGCACAGCAGATAGAGCGATCCCTGATGGCTGTTTCTTTCGCGCCATGCCCGGGCTAAAGCCCCCGGCAGCAGCCCGAGCCACGGCAGCGTACCGGCGATCAGCACCGGAATGTAGTACCAGAACGGTGCCTTATGCTGCGCATCCTCTTCGGCAAAGCGCTGAATATGCTCCACCCAGAAGAAGTAGTGCCAGAAATCCGGCTGCTGGCGCGCAATGCTGACTGCCCAGGGTGCGGAGATCAGTGCCGCACTGACCAGCGCCAGCGGCCCGTACAGCAGCAGCTCCTTAAACCGCCGCTGCCAGATCGCCCACGGCACAATCGCCACTACCGGCACTGCCAGCGCCAGAAAGCCTTTGGTCATAAAACCCATGCCGCAGGCCAGCCCGAGCAGCAGCCAACCCAGTACCTTTTGCCGCGTGCTGCTGCCTGCTTCCGCCGCCAGCCAAAAGCTGCACATCGCTGCCACCAGCCACAGGGTGATCATCGGGTCAAGCACCGCATAAGTGCCAATGGCATACACCAGAAAACAGGTAAGAAAAATCACCGCAGCCAGCAGCGCCGTGCCGCGCCGTTGCCCTATTCGCCGCGCCAGCCAGTAGACCAGCAGCGCGCTGAGCGTGATAGATACCACCGAACCGAAACGCACTGAGAAATTACTGCCGCCAAATACCCATTGACTGAGATTGTTGACCCAGTACCCGGCTATCGGTTTTTCGAAATAGCGCAAACCAAGGAAGTGCGGCACGCTCCAGTTACCGCTGGCCAGCATTTCACGGCTGATTTCCGCGTAGCGCAGCTCATCGGGCTGCCACAGCGCGCGCAGCTCTAATGGAATGAGATAATACAAGGCATAGCAAAACAGTAGCGGCAGCGCATAACGCAGATATTTCATGCCGGGGTCACTCTGATTATTGCTGGCATCCCAGCCAACCTTCACGACCGGGGAGACTACCCCGCACCAGATTACCCGTCGGCAGCTGCGACAAATCCGCAGGCAGCAGCTCGCTTAACGGGCAGAAACGGATCCCACGTCGCCGCGCCATCACCAGCAGTTCGGCAAACATTTCGCTCAGCACGATCCCTTCCACTTCCGCATGGATGGTGTAGACCGGCACGCCCGGCTGGCTGGCGATTAAATCGAGGATCCAGGCATTGTAACCTTCACGCGTGACCCCGCTACCGATCACCTCATCCCAGGTAGGAAGCGTGACGGGGATCTGCACCGTGCCCACGCTGCCGTCGGGCAGCAGTGGGCGAAAGGGCGCCGTGCCGCGACAGTCGCTGTTATAGGCAAAATCAAACGGCTGCTTGGCAACCAGCACGCGCTCATCCGCGCGCCAGCCCGCCACCGCTGAGCAGCGGATCGGCTGACCGACAATCTCGCTCAGACACTCCACGCCGCGCTGGATCTCCTGCGTCAGCTTCTGCGCAGGCCACACCCCAGCCCACGTCTGCCACGCAAAATGGTCCCAGGCGTGCAGGCCAATCTCGTGCTGACGCGCGGCGGCGCGGATCGTTTTTTCCAGCCCGCGCCCGATGCGGCGCCCCGGCCAGGCCGTCCCCGCCAGCAGGATGTCCCAGCCGTACAGCGATGCCGCATTCGAGCGCAGCATTTTCCACAGGAAGCGCGGTTTCAACAGCCGCCAGAGGTGGCGGCCCATATTATCCGGCCCGACGCTGAAGAAAAAACTGGCCTGAGTATGCTGGCGGTCGAGGATCTCAAGCAGGCGCGGCACGCCGTCGCGGGTGCCGCGCCAGGTATCAACATCGATGCGCAGCCCGACGTCGATCATGCTTCGTTTTCTCCCGGCTCCACGGTTTGCAGGAAGAAGTCCAGGGTCGCATCAATGGTCTGGGTCATTGCCACCGTTGGCTGCCAGCCCAGCAGGCGCTGCGCGTTGCGAATCGACGGCTTGCGATGCTCCACGTCCTGATAACCCTTGCCATAGTAGCTGCTACTTTCCACTTCGCGGAAACCGGCAAACGGCGGGAACTGCTGGCGCAGCGGATGGCGTTCAAAGCTCTCCAGCAGCTGCTGCGCCAGCTCTTTGATGCTGGCCTCATTCACCGGATTACCGATGTTAATGATCTGGCCATCACAGTTGTGGTGCTTGTTCTCAATAATCAGGAACAGCGCTTCGATGCCGTCGCTGATATCGGTGAAGCAGCGCTTCTGACGACCGCCGTCGATCAGCTTGATCGGTGAACCCTCCACCAGATTAAGGATCAGCTGAGTGATGGCGCGCGAACTGCCGATGCGTGCCGCATTCAGGTTATCGAGGCGCGGCCCCATCCAGTTGAACGGGCGGAACAGCGTGAAGCGCAGCCCCTCTTTCTCGCCATAAGCCCAGATAACCCGGTCCAGCAGCTGCTTGGAAACCGAGTAGATCCAGCGCTGCTTGTTGATCGGCCCGACGACCAGATTGGAATTGTCTTCATCGAAGGTGGTATCGGTGCACATGCCGTACACTTCGGAGGTCGACGGGAAGATAATGCGCTTTTTGTACTTCACGCAGTCGCGGATAATCTTCAGGTTCTCTTCGAAGTCCAGCTCAAACACCCGCAGCGGATTACGGGTATATTCAATCGGCGTGGCAATGGCCACCAGCGGCAGCACCACGTCACACTTCTTAATATGATACTCAATCCACTCGGAGTGAATGCTGATATCCCCTTCGACAAAGTGGAAGCGCGGATGCCCAAGGAAACGGCTGATGGCGTCGGAACCAATATCCAGACCGAACACCTCGAAGTTATCGTCCAGCAGCAGGCGCTCGGTCAGGTGATTGCCGATAAAACCGTTCACTCCGAGGATCAGCACGCGGGTACGGCGCTTCACCGCCGCCACCGGCTGGCTATGCAGCAGTGCGCCCTCGACCAGGCCCAGCGTCTGCGCCAGCTGGCTGCCCTGCATGTAGACGCCGTTTTCGCTCTGCCCGGTGACAATCTCCAGCGCCCCGCTACCGCAGGCAACAACAAACGGCGCCACGGAGAGCACGGTTCCCGCTTTGGCGCCGGGCAGATCGCTGCGCACCTTTGACTGCCAGACGATAAATCTCCCCGCGCCAACATAGCTGAATGCACCAGGCCACGGATCGGTTACCGCCCGCACCAGATTGTGGGCGGTCTGCGCCGGCTGCTGCCAGTCAATACGCCCATCTTCCGGCGTGCGGCGGCCAACATAAGTGGCCTGAGTCTCGTCCTGCGCCTGCTCGACAAAATCATTGCGCTGGATCCCCGGCAGCGCGCTTTCCAGCAGCTGTTTCGCCGCCTCGCACACCTTGTGATGCAGCGTCAGCGCATTGTCTTCCGCGGCAATAACCACTTTTTGCTGGGCAATAATCGCACCGGCATCGGCGCGTTTCACCATGCGGTGCAGCGTCACGCCGGTTTCCTGTTCGCCGTTGACCAGCACCCAGTTTAACGGTGCGCGCCCGCGATATTTCGGCAGCAGTGAAGCATGCAGATTAAACGCCCCCTTCTCAGCACAGTGAAGAATTTCATCATTCAGCATGTGGCGATAGTGGAATGAGAAAATAGCCTGCGGCTTCATGCCCTTAATGCGGTCCACCCACAGCGGGTGATTAACATCTTCCGGCGCATACACCGGAATACCCAGCTGAGCCGCCGTGCGCGCAACCGAGCCAAAAAAATGATTCTCTGCGGCGTTGTCCGCGTGAGTGAAAATCGCTTCAATTGCGAATCCGGCTTCAGCCAGCGCACGGATCCCCGTGCAGCCAATGTCATGGTAGGCAAATACGACGGCTTTCATGATTTCTCATCCTGTGAAGAGTTGGCGTCATCATGGCTGACAACGCGCTGAATAAAGTAGCGGGGACGGGCACGTACATCGTTATAAATACGCCCGATGTATTCACCCAGCAGTCCCATGCCAACAAACTGCGCGCCGATAAAGATAAACAGCACGGCAAACAGCATAAATACCCCCTCTGCCGCCCACTGCGGCCCGAGGAACAGGCGCAGCAGGATCAGCAGCAGGGAGAGAGCAAAACCTGACAGCGCAATCACGCTGCCGAAGACGCTCAGCAGGCGCAGCGGCGTGGTGGTCAGGCAGGTGATCAGGTCGTACATCAGGTTAATCAGCCGCATCAGGCTGTATTTGGAATCACCAAATTCGCGTTCAGCGTGCAGCACCGGGATCTCGGTGGCACGGCGGGCAAAGGTATTCGCCAGAATGGGAATAAAGGTGCTGCGTTCGTGGCAGTGCAGCATGGCATCGACAATGTGGCGGCGATAGGCGCGCAGCATACAGCCGTAATCGCCCATCGCTTTGCCGGTGGTACGCTGGATCAGATGGTTAATCAGGCGCGAGGCGCGCTTGCGAAACCAGCTATCCTGCCGGTTCTGGCGCACCGTTCCCACCACGTCATAGCCCTGCTGTGCCGTCGCCACAAGGCGCGGGATCTCCTCCGGCGGATTCTGCAAATCGGCATCCAGCGTGATGACCAGGTCGCCGCTGACGTGGCTGAAACCCGCCATAATTGCCGAATGCTGGCCGTAATTACGATTGAGCAGCACCGCCACAATATGGCTGCCCGGCGCCTGCGCCGCCGCGCTGAGCATTTCCGCCGAGCTATCGCTGCTGCCATCATCCACCAGCAAAATTTCATACTGCAGCCCCAGCTGGGCGCAGGCGGCATCGGTGCGGCGGATAAGCTCGGGCAGGCTATCCTGTTCGTTATAGACCGGGATCACTATCGAGACTTTGTTAATTTCTTGTTCTTTCACGGATTATTTACCTGCCAGCTTACGCAGCGCCGCAATCACGCGGCCGCAGTCGTCATCAGTCATGCCGGGAAACAGCGGGATAGAGCAGATACGATCGGAGTTCCACTCGGTGTGCGGCAGCGACAGCTGCGGAAAACGCTCGCGGTAATATTTCTGCGTGTGCGCGGCGCGGAAATGCAGCCCGCTACCGATGCCCTGCTGTTTCAGCGCCTGCATCAGCGAGTCACGATCGATGCCGCAGCGCGCAGGGTCGACACGCAGAATGAACAGGTGCCAGGCGTGCTGATGCGGCCATACAGGCCGGCTCAGCGGCAGGAAAGGCGTGTCCGCCAGCTCTGCCAGATAACGCGCCGCAATCTGCCCGCGGCGCGCATTGTTCGCCGCCAGCTTGTCGAGCTGCACCAGCGCTATCGCCGCATTGATATCCGCCAGGTTGTATTTAAAGCCCGGCATCATCACCTCAGCCTGCGGCGCGCGCCCGTGGGTCTGACGGTCAAAAGCATCCACGCCCAGCCCGTGAAACTTCAGGCTGCGCACGCGCTCAGCCAGCGCATCATCATCGGTGACCACCAGCCCACCCTCGGCGCAGCTGATGTTTTTGATGGCGTGGAAGGAGAAGATGGCGGTACCGCTGTGGCCGACGTGGCGTTGGTGATAGTAAGTGCCCGCAGCGTGCGCGGCGTCGTCGATCACCGCGATGCCGTGGCGTTTGCCCAGCGCGTGAATAGCGGCAATATCAGCGGGTGCGCCAGCATAATGCACCGGCACAATCGCTTTGGTACGCGGCGTGATAGCGGCTTCGATCAGCGCTGGGGTCACCATCAGCGTGTCGCGATCGACATCAATCATCACCGGGGTCGCCCCCAGCAGCACAATCATATTCAGCGTGGAAACCCAGGTCAGCGACGGCGTGATCACCTCATCCCCCGGCCCGATGCCCAGCGCCATCAGCGTAACGTGCATACCGGCGGTGGCCGAACTCACGGCAATCGCATGGCGGTTGCCGGTTAGCTGGCAAAAAGCCTGCTCAAGCTGCTGATTTTTCGGCCCGGTGGTGATCCAGCCCGATCGCAGCACCTCTTCAACGGCGCTCAGCTCTTCATTGCCCATAGACGGGCGCGAGAAAGGGAGAAATTCGGACATTATTTCAATCCATTCAAAGAATCATTACGCAAAATTAGCGCTACCGAGAGTAGCAACGCCTGGGTATATAAAGCGTAAATGAAATTCCTTAGGGGAAGATTAAGAGCCGGCTAATCGGGGAATTAAATCAGTTTGGTTGATGGCGGGTTTAACTAGAAAATGCAGCGGCGCTCATTTCGCCAGGAAAAACTCAAATTTAATTAAAAGTTATTATTATTGTCACAGTTTATGTGCAGAAAAATCGGGTAGCCTGGATAAGCATTCAGGCCATGCCGGTTGGGACATGGCCTTTATTGAAAACTTACTGACGCGCTTTCAGCAGCTGCGCAGCATTGTCCACCGTCACTTCGGTCCACGGCACCGAGTAGCGCTTCGCTTTGCCATCATCCCACGCCATTTTGCCTTCGTACTGCTTCCAGATATCTGACTGGGGTTGATAGCTGTCCCCCTTCACGGCCCGCAGGGCGACGTCAATCGAGCCCTGCATCTGCGCGTGTGCGTCCTGCAGGATCGACACCATTTCACCCGCCTGCACGGCGCGAATGGCGTCTGAAACTCCGTCCACCCCGGCGATGGCAAAATCTTTGACGTTCAGGTTGGCGCCTTTAATTGCCTCAATCGCCCCCAGCGCCATTTCATCATTTTGCGCAATCACGCCATTGATCTGCCCGCGATGCTTCTGCAGCCAGTTTTCCATCAGCGGCAGCGCTTCGGCGCGAGACCAGTTAGCGGTTTTACGCTCCAGCACGTTAATGTTGCCTGCGCCGCACTCGGCAATCGCTTTATCATTGCCCTGCCCGCGCTGTATTTCGCCGCTGCCGCCCTTTGGCCCCTCAATAATGACCACGTTGCCCTTGCAGTTCATTTTCTTCAGCACCGACTTCGCTTCCAGATAGCCGCCCAGCACGTCATCGGAGACCACTTCGGCGGTCATTTTGTCGGTATTTAACCGCGCATTGGTGACGATAACCGGGATTTTTGCCTCATTGGCCATGGTCACCACATCAATATTGGCTTCATAGTCCATCGGGTTAATAATAATGGCGTCAGCATGAGTCTGAATGGCGGTCTCCGCCTGGTTGTTCTGCACCATTGGGTCATAGCGCCCGTCATAGACGGTCAGCTGCACATCGCCACTCTTCACAGCAGGGTGTTCTTTACCGGCTTTTTCCATCAGCTGCACAAATTCCGCTTTCATCCCATACATCAGCACGGCGATTTTTACCGGCGCAGCCTGGGCGGCCATGCTGCCCGCCATTAACATGCCCGAGGTTAATAAGGCAATTTTGGTCATCTTATTCATGGTGACTCCTGGTTTGTAGAGTGAGGTTCTATTATTTAATTTAATCGCGCTGTTGCTTACGCGATGGGTCAAGCAGTACTGCCACGACAATTAATGCCCCTTTTATGATCTGCTGGTAATAGGACTGCACGCCCAGCAGGTCGAGGCCGTTATTCATTACGCCAATAATCAGTACACCAAACAGGGTGCCGACCAGCGTGCCCACGCCGCCGGCCATGCTGGTGCCGCCGATCACCACCGCAGCAATCGCGTCCAGTTCGTAGGCGGCCCCGGCACTGGTCTGGGCCGAGCCGGTTCGGGCGGTGAGGATCAGCCCGGCAATCCCGGCCAGCGCACCGCACAGGGTGTAGACCAGCACTTTAATTTTCACCACGCTGATGCCCGAGGTGCGCGCGCTCTTCTGGTTGCCGCCCACCGCATAGACGTAGCGGCCAAACAGGGTGCGGTTAAGCAGCACCCAGGCCAGTGCAAACAGCAGCACAAAAATCAGCACCGGTACCGGAATGCCCAGCACATAGCCATTCCCCAGCCAGCGGAAGTCCGGGTTGAGCTGCGACACCGGGTTACCGTCGGTGGTCAGCAGCGCCAGGCCGCGCGCGGCGGAGAGCATTCCCATGGTGACGATAAACGGCTGCAGGCGATAGCGCGCCAGAATGGTGCCGTTGAGCAGCCCGCAGACGATGCCAATACCGAGCGCAATAATCATCGGCACGATCAGCGCATGGGCGGTATCACCTATCGCCAGCCCGCTGTTGGTGGTGGCAAAACGCGCCGCGACAATCCCGCTGAGCGCCAGCACCGAACCGACCGAGAGATCGACCCCGGCGGTAATAATGACAAAGGTCATACCGACGGCAAGAATGCCGTTAATCGAGATCTGGCGTAACACAATCAGCATATTTTCGTTACTGAGAAAATAGTTGCTGCTCCACGCCCCGTTTGCCACCTGCACTTCACCAATCACGGTGACGATCAGGCACAGCACGAAGAAAGCGATAATAATGCCGTATTTATGCAGACGGCTTTTATTACGCGTAAGGAAAGACGGCCCTGGTTTCAGAGAAGGAATTGCACTCATAAATTTATCTCTCTACTCGTCATACTTCAAACCGCAGGTGCGTTGGCTTCATCCCTTCACCGCAGTCACATAGTTAACTATGCTCCTGCGGACTCATGGATTTGCCGCCTTCCTGCGATTAGAATTATTTAGAGTCAATATTGTTGAAGATTACACCGCCAGCTTCATTAATTCTGCCTGGGTGACATTTTCAGCCGATAATTCACCGGCCAGCGCGCCATCTTTAAACACTAATATCCGGTCGCTCATACCAATAATTTCCGACAGCTCAGAGGAGACCATAATGATGCCGCGATCTTTCAACGCAAATTCCGACATAAAGCGGTAGATCTCTTTTTTTGCTCCGACGTCGATTCCGCGCGTTGGCTCATCCAGCAGCATCACCTGCGGGTCCAGCAGCGCCCAGCGGCCGAGTACCACCTTCTGCTGATTGCCGCCGCTGAGATTGCCCACCAGCTGCTCGCCATCCGGGGTTTTGACGTTAAAGCGCTGGATCATCGCGCGGGTGCGCTCCTGCTCCAGCCGGTCGCTGATAAAGCCCGCACGGCTGATAGCCGGGAAAGAGGCGATGTTGATGTTCTCATTGACCGAGCGGCACAGCACCAGCCCGGTCTCTTTACGATCTTCCGTCACATAGGCAATGCCGCTGTCGATCGCCTGGCGCGGCGAGTGGCGTGCCAGCGTCCTGTCGCCCATGCGAATGGTGCCGCTCTGCGCATGTTCAATGCCAAAAATCAGGTCGAGAAACTCGCTGCGCCCGGAACCGACCAGGCCATAAATGCCGAGGATCTCACCGCGCCGCAGCGTCAGGCTGATATTGCGCACCTTTCTGCCCCAGCACAGGCTGTCCACTTCCATCATCACTTCCGTGCCCGGCTGGTTAAACTTGGCGAACTCGCTGTCGAACTCGCCGCCGATGATATGTTCGATCAGCTGCTCGCGGGTGATATCGGCCAGCAGCCCTTCGTGGATATAGCTGCCGTCGCGGAAAATGGTGTAGCTGTCGGCGATCTGGAAAATCTCCGCCAGGCGGTGCGAGACGTAAATAATGCCTTTGCCCTTTTCCGCCAGCCGCTTGATCGCCTGGAAGATTTTCTTCACGTCCTCCTCGCCGATCGCCGAGGTGGGTTCATCCATAATGATGATGTCGGCGTTGGCGTGCGACAGCGCTTTGGCAATCTCCACCAGCTGCTGCTCGGCCACGCTGAGGTTGCGCATAATCGCCGTCGGCGACAGCGTAAAGTGCAGGTCGGCCAGCAGGTCGGCGGTCTGCTGATTCATCCGTTTAAAATCGACAAAGCCAAAGTGACGCGGCTCGCGCCCCAGCCAGATATTCTCAGCCACGCTCAGGTCGGCAATGGTGCTCAGCTCCTGCTGCACGATGGCAATCCCGGCCGCCAGCGCCTCTTTAGGGTGGGAGAACTCACAGCGCTGGCCGTTGATAAAAATGTCGCCGCTGTCGGGCTGGATAAAGCCCATCAGAATGCTGAGAAAGGTGGATTTTCCGGCGCCGTTGCCGCCGCACAGCGCGTGGATTGAGCCGCGACGCAGGCAGAACTCGGCATTCTTTAACGCCACCACCGGGCCGAAACTCTTCTTCAGGCCGCTGACTTCCAGCAGATAAGCCGCTGCTGTGTCGCTCATAGCGTTACCCCATATTCTTTTTGCAGCAGATGCAAATAGCGTTGATAAAGGTCGGCGTAGCGGCGCTGACGAGCCTCATCCGGCAGCGCGCGGCTGCGCTCATCCAGCTGCACAAAACGCTGACACAGTAAATCCAGGCTGTCGGCCGCTTGCGGGCTGTCTGCCTGCTGATGGCACCACGCGGCCTGGATAGCGGCTCCGAGCGCCGCCGACTCCTTCTCCTGCGGGCAGACCACCGGGCAGCCCATCACATCGGCGACGATTTGCCGCCAGCGCGGGCTGTTGGCGCCGCCGCCGGTCAGGCGGATCTCATCCAGCCTGATGCCCTGCTGGCGGAACAGATCCAGCCCGTAGCGCAGCCCGTAGGTTGCCCCCTCGACCACCGCCAGGCAGAGATTGGCGGCGGTGAAATTATCGCTGTTGAGGTTATGCAGGCTGGCACGCGCATTCGGCAGCGGCGGTACGCGCTCACCGTTGAAAAATGGCAGCAGCAGCATGCCGCCCGCGCCCGGCTCGGCTTGCTCCAGCGCCTGATTAAACCCGGCAATATCCTGCTGCAGCAGTCCCTGGACCGCGCTACTGGCCGAGGTGACATTCATGGTACAGACCAGCGGCAGCCAGCCGTTGCTGCTGGAACAGAATCCAGCGATGGCCGCGGAATCGGCCACCACCGGGCTGTCGGCGCAGGCAAACAGCGTGCCGGAGGTGCCGAGGCTCATGGTCAGCACCCCTGGGCGGATATTGCCGCTGCCAATTGCCGCCATCATATTGTCGCCGCCGCCGCTGGCGACCAGCGTATCGGGGCGCAGGCCCAGCGCATCGATAGCCCGCTGGCACACTGTACCGACCGGTTTTTCCGCCGCAATCAGCGGCGGCAGTGCATTCCACAGGCGGCCACTGTCATCGATCAGCGCCACGGTATGACGGTCCCAGCAGCGCTGGCGAATATCGAACAGGCCGCTGCCGGAAGCGTCACCGTACTCCGCCACGCGCTCGCCGGTCAGCCAGAAATTGAGATAGTCATGCGGCAGCAGCACGCAGGCAAGGCGCTGCCAAAGCTGCGGATGCTGACGCTTAAACCAGATGATTTTCGAGGCGGTGTAGCCCGTCGCCGGCACCAGACCAAGACGTTGCAGCGCCGCCGCTTCACCGCCGAGCTGTTCCAGCAGCCAGCTATTCTCGGCAGAAGTGGAGGTATCGCACCACAGCTTGACCGGGTGCAGCACGTCACCCGCCGCATCCAGCGCGACAAAGCCGTGCTGCTGGCCGGAAACCGCCAGCGCCGCGATCTGCTGCGGTGCAACGCCAGCGTCTGCCGTTGCCGCAGCAAAGGCGGCGATCAGCGCAGTGATCCACCATTCGGCGTGCTGCTCGCGTTTGCCCTGCCCGTCGCTAAGCATGGCGTGGGGCGCGCTGCCGCTGCCGAGAATAGTGCCCTGCTGGTCATCAATAATCACCACCTTGGTGCCCTGCGTTCCGCAGTCAATGCCCGCATACAGCGCCATGACCTACTCCATTTCCAGCATGATTTTGATGTCGGTCGGGTTGCCCGCCGCCGCGCGTTCAAAGGCGGTCACGCTGTCGCTGAATTTGTAGGTATGGGAGATCAGCGGCTGCACGCGCAGCTTGCCGGCGCTCAGCAGGCGCAGGGTGCGCGGGTACATGTTGGCGTAGCGGAAAATGGTTTTAAAGGTGACTTCTTTAGCCTGGGCCGCCACGATATCCACCGGCGCGGCATCAATCGGCATTCCCACCAGTACCGCCGTGCCGCCGGGGGCGATATGGTCGCAGATGCTAAGGATTGCGGCTTTGGCACCGCTGCACTCGAACACCACGTCAACGCCGTTACCGCTGGTGAGCTGGGCGACTTTCTGCGCCACGCCTTCCCCGCAGCTGTTCACCGCGTGCAGGCCTTCATAGTTGGCCGCCACCCTCAGCTTGTCATCGAACAGATCGCAGATGATCACGTCGGAACAGCCCCCGGCCAGCGCCGCCAGCGCGGTGACGACCCCAATCGGACCGGCACCGATCACCAGCGCGATATCCCCTGGCTTGATGCCGGCTTTGGTCGAAGCATGCATGCCAATCGCCAGCGGTTCCACCATTGCACCTTCGGCAAAACTGACGTTGTCCGGCAGTTTGAAGGTAAACGCGCCGGGATGGATCACCGTCTCGCGCAGGCAGCCATGCACCGGCGGCGTGGCCCAGAACTGCACCGCCGGGTCAAGGTTGTAGATCCCGGCGCGCGACTGGGGTGACTGCATATCCGGAATGCCCGGCTCCATGCAGACGCGGTCACCGATGCTCAGGTGCTTCACGTTTTTGCCCAGCGCCAGCACCACGCCGGAGGCTTCGTGCCCCAGCACCATCGGCGCTTTCACCACAAACGGTCCGATGCGGCCGTGCTGGTAGTAGTGAACGTCGCTGCCGCAAATCCCGACGGAGTGGATCTTAATCTGCACATCGTCATCGCCCAGCGTCTCGCTGAACTCACGATCCTCAATGGCAATCTTACCGGCTTGTTCAAGCACCAGAGCTTTCATAATCCTCTCCCCTGTGATGTTTAAATGGTATCGATATCATTTCAATAGCAGCGAGAGTAAAAGAGTCGGCGTTAAAAATATGTGAACCTGGTTAAATTTTTAGCAAAAAGCACATTCACGGCAGAAAAAACGCGGCAATAATGGCTAACGGTACGATAAATAGTGCGCTAACGCGGTTATTAACAATGATATCGATAACATCAGATAAGGAGGATTACCATGCCTAATCTCCACCAGGCCTGCGAGCAGACGCGCCATTTCCTCGCAACAGCGGCGATTGAACTGACCCCGGATGAGCAGCAGCAGATTGAGATTGCCACCTTCGGCCTGCCGGATTATCCGCTCTCCGGGCTGCAGCTGCTGACCTACGTCAATACCCCGCGCTACTGTGCGAAAGAGCTGGTGCTGTTCCCGCGCCAGACCTGCCCTGAGCACCTGCATCCGCCGTTTAACGGCACCCCGGGCAAACAGGAGACCTTTCGCTGCCGCTGGGGGGAGGTCTACCTGTTTGTCGACGACGACAGCCTGACCCCGAATAATGGCGCGTGTCAGCCGCCGGAGGGCGCAGAGCAGTGGTACAGCGCCACACGCTATATCCTGCTGCGCCCCGGCGAGCAGTACACCATTGCCCCGAATACCCGCCACTGGTTCCAGGCAGGCGATCGCGGTGCGGTGGTGTCGGAGTTCTCGTCAGAGAGCCGTGACGATCTGGATATTTTCACCGATCCCCGGGTGAAAAGAGCGGGATAGCCGCGACAACATTCGCAACCTGTCAGGCAATCTGTCATGATGCGCAAATGGTACAAAATGATGACTTTTTAACGTCGCGAATCGGGAGCATAAATTGACGCCAGGCAGGAAAGTGAAGGCCACGCTGGAGAGTGTGGCCATGCAGTCAAACGTCAGTAAAATCACCGTATCCCGCGCATTTTCACACCCGGATAAGGTGCATCCTGAAACGCTGAAGCGCGTGCTGGAGACCGCCGCCGAAATGGGCTATGTGGTGAACACCGCCGCGCGCAATCTGCGCGCGCGCGACAGCAAAACCATCGGCATCGTCAACCCGGATATGAATAATCCGTTCTTTGGCGGGCTGACGCGCCTGATGACCGAGGAAGCCGAGAAAGCCGGCTACGATACGCTGGTATTTGACTCCAGAGAGTCGGTGGAGCTGGAGAACCGCATCATTGATAAGCTGATCGGTTATAACGTCGACGCCATTGTGCTGTCGGTGCTCTCCTCCGACTGCAACTATCATCCAGCTTATCTGCAACGCCTTGAGGCGCTAAACATTCCGGTGATCCTCGTTGACCGTGAGCTGGATATCAGCTCGTGCAGCGGCGTCTATATCGACAACCTCGACTGCGGCCTGCAGGCCGGGCGCTATCTGCTGGAGCAGCAGGCGCAGCGCGTGGTGGTGGTCTCCGGGCCGGAGGACTCCAACGTCGCGCGCGAGCGGGTCACCGGGCTGAGCGCCGCGCTGCAGGGGAAAGTTGCCAGCCTTGAGGTCCTTTACGCCGATTTCTATATGGATGTTGCGGCGCAGGTGACGGGTCGCTACCTCGATAATCATGCCCCGCCGGACGTGTTTGTCGGCTGCAATAACCAGATCTCACTCGGGATTATCAAATCGTGCATCGACCGCCAGCTGGTGCCGATGCGCGACGTCAGCCTGTTTAGCATTGATGAGATCTCGCACGCGGCAATCTACGGCTTCCACTTTCCGTGCATCGCGCACGATCTGCATGAAATTGCCTGGCAGGCGATCAATCTGGCGATCCGCCGCGCCACCGAGAGTGCGATCAAGCCGGGCAAAGTGATTGTTCGTGGTAAAATAGTCCTCCCTTAATCGCCAGAAGGAACGAACGGTGAACAGTATTACTCTGCCCCCTGCGCTGCTGACGCTGCTTGACGGTTCGCTGCCCGCCAGCCATCGCTTTCAGGCGATCCGCCTGTCGAGCGTCGGTGAAAACGGCTGGCCGTATGCCGCGCAGCTCAGCCTCGGTGAAATCATTGCTACCTCCCCCACGGAGCTGCTGTTCGCCATCTGGCCGCACTCCACCACCACGCAGAACCTGAGGCGCGATGGCAAAATCACCCTGGCGCTGGTGCTGAACGATGCGGTGATCGAGATCCAGGCGCTGGCAGTCGCGCGCCCGGAAACGCTGATGGATTTGGCGCTGGCGGTGTTTCGCGCCGAGGTGAAGCAGGTGATCGCCCACCGCGCACCGTATGCCACCGTGGTCAGCGGCCTGACGTTCAGCCTGAAGGATGAAGCCGCCGCGCTGGCGCGCTGGCGCGAGCAAATCGCCGGGCTGAAAGCGCTGGCATAAAAAAAGGCGACCTGTGAAGGTCGCCTTTTTGAAAACTAGGATAAAGCGGGTCGGGCGTACCCGGCCCCTACCGATTTTAGCGGGTCGGGCATGCCCGGC
>NZ_JASCAQ010000059.1:0-70454 GCF_029967685.1 Erwinia sp. V90_4
CGCAGGGAGCGTCTTTTGCCGTTCCGGCGTGCTCAGGCTGAGCTCAGACCGGTTATCGGACGTTTAGCGATAGAAGTCATTTCTGGGATACCTCACAGGTCGCCCCCTATAAATCAATCTACCGCGCTGTCATCCGGCGCACGGTTACTCACCATCTGCGAAGCTTTCTGCTTTTTATAGCTCAGCGCCGCCGGCGGCACCGGGGAGATCTTGCCGGTTTCCAGCCAGCTGCGCAGGCGGTTAGCGTCGGCAAAGTGGGTGTATTTACCAAAGGCATCCAGTACCACCAGCGATACCGGGCGCTGATTGATCACCGTGCGCATTGCCAGGCAGTGACCGGCTTCGTTGGTGAAGCCCGTTTTGGTCAGCTGAATATTCCAGTCCGGGCGATACACCAGGTGGTTGGTGTTGCGGAACGGTAGCGTGTAGGTCGGGTTGCGGAAGCTGGCCATATCTTCATGGGTGGTGCTCAGCTGGCCGATCAGCGGATAGCGCTTGGTGGCGATCAGCAGCTTGCTGAGATCGCGCGCCGTCGAGACGTTTTTGATCGACAGGCCGGTCGGTTCAACATAGTGGGTGTTGTTCATCCCCAGCTCCCGCGCTTTGGCATTCATCGCCTTGATAAACGCATCGTAGCCGCCCGGATAGTGGTGCGCCAGGCTGGCCGCCGCCCGGTTTTCAGACGACATCAGCGCCAGCAGCATCATATTTCTGCGGCTGATCTCACTGTTCAGGCGCACGCGGGAATAGATGCCGCGCATCTCCGGCGTGTGGCTGATGTCTACCGCCAGCATCTCATCCATCGGCAGATGGGCATCGAGCGTCACCATCACCGTCATTAGCTTGGTAATAGAGGCGATCGGGCGCACCCGATCCGGATGGCTGGAGTAGATCACTTTATTGGTATTCATATCGACAATCATCGCGCTGCCGGAAGCAATTTCTGGCTGAGCGGCAGCGCCAGCCACCGCGGGCTGATGAGTACGGGCAGCAGCCGGCGTGAGGATGCTTTGAGCGGAACACAGCAGAACCAGACTTAACAGCGATAAACGAATTTTTGCAGGCATCGTAGAAACTTAACGGCTGATGATGACAGTGTGGATACCACACGCCGCTGCCCGCACTACAGCGGGGGCTGGCCTGCGCATAATACGCCGGATGTTAAGCATTTTCCTACAGGATATTCGTTTCCGGGCATTACCAAATCACCGCCGGTGGCCCGGCGGTTTTCAGCAACTTACCGCGTTCAGAACAGCTGGTAGCCGTAGCCCCAGATGATCACCGTCAGCGCCAGCAACACTTCAAGTACCAGGATACCGATTGCCAGCGTCGAGCCGGAAAAGCGCAGGCTCTCTTCGCGGTCGATATTCAGGAACATGGGGATGCCGACGTACAGCAGATAGCCGGTATACACCAGCGCCAGTGCGCCAACCAGCACACAGAGCCAGACCAGCGGATAGAGCGCCACCAGCCCGCTGATAAACAGCGGCGTGGCGACGTATCCGGCGAATACCATGCAGCTGGCCAGCGAAGGCCGCTGTGGATAGTCACGCGCCATCCACCAGATCACCCGCCCCATCACCGCCACACCGGCCAGCATTAAGGCATAGAACAGGATAGCCAGCCCGAACGCGCTGGATAACGACAGGGGAATGGTGCGCTCGACGCCGACATCCCAGCCGATTTGCGTGGTGCCGATAAACGCGCATACCACCGGGATCAGAGCCAAAAGCAGCACGTGATGGGTATAATGGTGAGAAACGGTTTCGTTCTCATTTTTGATGTCGCGCATCTCACGATTCGGATGCGCCAGCAGTCCCCAGACATGGTTCATATCATTACTCCTCTGAACATCGGACCGCCAACTGGCACTGTCCCGGGCGGCATCTCTTCAAGTATACGTGGCCTTGGGTTGTTTATTTTTCAACCGATGCAAATAGCGGGTAAGCACTTCATTTCAGAGTGAAAATAAAGTGCGATTTTGGCAATTTTAACGGCGGATTTACCAGGAACGGTTAGACTTAGCGGCTTGATGTCGAAATGGAGGCCTGAATTACCGATGGATGTGAACGCGTTAATTTCCCAGTATGGCTACTGGGCCCTGTTTATTGGCTGCCTGGCCGAGGGGGAGACATTTACTTTGCTGGGCGGCGTGGCGGCCCATGAAGGGCTGCTGCGTTTTGGCTGGGTGCTACTGGTGGCGATGTGCGGCGGTATCCTCGGGGATACGGCGCTATTTTTCGTTGGCCGCCGCTACGGTGAGCCGATCCTGAAACGCTTTAAGAAGCACCAGAAACAGATCGATAAGGCCAACCGCCTGATCCGCAAGAGGCCGGTGCTGTTCGTGATTGGCGTGCGCTTCATGTACGGGCTGCGCATTGTCGGCCCGATTATTATCGGGGCCAGCCGCCTCAGCCCACGCAAATTTCTGCTGTTTAATGTGATTGGTGCCGCACTGTGGGCGCTGATTTTCGTTTCGCTCGGCTACCTTGGCGGCCAGGTGATCGCCCCGTGGCTGCATACGCTCGATCATCACCTGAAGCGTATTTTCTGGGTGGTGCTGGCGGTCGCGATTGTCTGGGGTATTCGCATTGCGCTGAAGCGCCGCGATAAGTAACAGCGGGCCGATCGAAAAAAAGATCGGCCCCTACGGAATACCTGTGGGTAGAGAGCGAAAAAAATCGGCGTAGGCCGGGGCGCGCACCTGTTTTAATACCTCAGCCAGCTGTTCCAGCGGCGCATCTGACCAGTCAACCCGCAGATCGATATCGGCATAGCGCCGCTGATGCCAGACTTTAAGCGCGGCAGAGCGAATGCCGCGCTGGTCGCCACCGGCCTGCTGTGCGGCATGCAACGCCGCCAGCACACGGTCGGCCAGCGGTAAGTCGCTAAATTTCTCAAAGGCGTCAAGCATGGCGCCCGTCACCCCGGCGCCGACCAGCATATTGCCAGCTACCGCCACCTGTGTTCCCGCCACGCTGCCAAACCATGGCCCGCACAGGCGGCCGCTCCAGTGTGCGCTGCTGCCTGCGTTATCAATAATCAGCACCTGCCGCCGCTGGCACTGGTCATCCTCCTGCAACAGCCGGTGCAGCACCTGTCCGGCATTAAGCCCGCCAGCCAGCAGCTCAAGCCCGCGACTGCCGTACAGCGGATTGGTCAGCGCCTGAGTCGCGATAGCTCCTGTCCCGCTGCGGCCGTGGATCACCAACGCTCCCACCGCCGGACCGCCGGTTGCAGTGGCCGCTGCCAGCTCACCGCTTACGGCATCGCGCGCCACAATCGAAAAGGTCATCGCCCCCCCTTCTGCCAGTCAGATGAAATTTATATGGATAAATTATTGCACTCACCGCTATTTATACGCATAAATAACAGTCAGGACAAATTTTGTTCATCCGCGTGTTATCACTGCGGCCTGAACACTCTGCTGAACGAGGACCACCATGTTGAGATCGCTACGCACCGTGCTGCACTCTCTTCCCATCTGCCTGAGCTTGCTGGCTACCCTGCCTGCGGCTTATGCCGATACGCCGCCTGGCGTACTGGTGATTGGCCAGGTGGCAGAACCGCAATCCCTTGACCCGCAGGTGGCTACCGCCGCGAACGACTCGCGCATTCTGGTGAATATTTACGACGGGCTGGTGCGTAACGCACCCGGTTCGCTGTCGATTGAACCGGCGCTGGCCAGCCGCTGGGAGATCAGCCCCGACGGGCTGAAATACACCTTCCATCTGCGCGACAACGTGAAGTTCCAGGATGGCACCCCGCTGGATGCCGACGCGGTGAAGTTCACCTTCGAACGGATGCTCAACAAGCAGCATCCCTACTATCACACCGGCCCGTTCCCGCTCAGCTTCTTCTTCTCGTCAATCGACCAGATCGCCACGCCGGATGCGCACACGGTGGTGTTTACCCTGAAACAGCCCTTTGCTCCGCTGCTCTCCAATCTCGCCACCCCTGCCGGGCTGATCGTCTCACCGACGGCGGTGAAAAAGTATGACAAAGAGTATGGCCGCCATCCGGTCGGCACCGGCGCCTTCAGTTTTGCCGAGTGGCAGGCCAATCAGCGCGTGGTGCTGACGGCAAATAAAAGCTACTGGGACGGCGCGCCACAGCTTGAGGCAGCCGTCTTCCGCCCCATCACCGATGGCAATACCCGCACCGCGGAGATGCTCTCCGGCGGCATTGATGCGATGGTAGAAGTGCCGCCGGATACGGTGAAAACTTTTGCCGGTAACCCGCAGTTCCAGATGTACCAGGCGGTTGGCCCACACGTGTGGTTCCTGCTGCTGAATACGCGCGAGAAGCCGTTCAACGACAAGCGCGTGCGCCAGGCGGTGAACTATGCGGTCAACAAGCAGGCGCTGGTCGACAAGGTTTTGCAGGGGTCGGCGCAGGTTGCCGATGGCCCGATCCCGTCTGCCTTTAGCTGGGCGGCGAACAAAGACGTTGGCCCTTACCCTTATGACCCGGACAAGGCGCGGGCGCTGCTGAAAGAAGCGGGAGCAGAGGGCGCAACGCTCAACTTCTACGTCACCGAGGGCGGTTCCGGCATGCTCGACCCCATCCCGATGGCGACCGCAATCCAGGCCGATCTGAAAGCCGTCGGCCTGAAGGTCAATATTCAGACCTGGGAGTGGAATACCTATCTTGCCAAAGTGAACGCCGGGCTGACGCCGCAGACGCAGATGGCGGAGATGGCGTGGATGACTAACGACCCGGATACCCTGCCGTTCCTCACCCTGCGCCGCGATGCGTGGCCGGATAAAGGCGGCTTTAACTCCGGCTACTACAGCAATCCGCAGGTCGATAAGCTGCTGGATGAGGCGCGCACCTCCAGCGATCGGCAAAAGCGTGGCGCGCTCTACCGCCAGGTACAGGCTATCGTCCACGACGATGCACCGTGGCTGTTCGTCGCCAACTGGAAGCAGAACGCCGTTACCACGCGCCCGGTGCAGAATTTTGCCCTGCAGCCTAACTTCAATCTGATCCTGCATCGGGTCAGCAAACCATAACGGGGGCGCTATGTGGCGTTATCTCCTGCGGCGGCTGATTGGCGTGATCCCGGTGATCGTTGGCCTGTCGCTGATTGTCTTTTTGATTATGGCGATGATCCCCGGCAACCCGGCGCAGGCGCTGCTGGGCGCTTATGCCACGCCGGAAAATGTCGCGCGCGTCAGCGGCGAGCTGGGGTTGGACAAACCGCTGTGGCAGCAATATTTCATCTGGGTAAATAACCTGCTGCACGGCGATTTTGGCCGCTCCTACGTGCTGAATCGCCCGGTGATTGATGAAGTGCTGGAGCGCTTTGCCGCCACTCTGCTGCTTGGCGGCTGTGCGCTGCTGCTCAGCGTGATCTTCGGCCTGCTGGCCGGAGTCACCTCGGCGGTGCGCCAGTTTGGCTGGGGTGACCGGCTGATCACCCTGCTGGTGCTGGTGGGCATTTCGCTGCCGTCGTTTCTCATTGGGCTGCTGATGATTATGCTGTTTGCCGTCAGCCTGCGCTGGTTCCCGGCTTCCGGCATGTTTGCTATCTACGGCGGTGGCGGCGCAGGCGATCTGCTGCATCACCTGGTCCTGCCAACCGTCACGCTGGCGGTGGTCGCCACCGGGGTGATTGCCCGCCTGACGCGCACCGCGATGCTGGAAGTGCTGCGCCAGGACTATATTCGCACCGCGCGCGCCAAGGGCGTCAGCGAACGCCGGGTAATCTGGCGTCATGCCTTCCGCGTCGCGCTGGTGTCGGTGATCCCTGCCATCGGTATCCAGGCCGGTTTTGTGCTCGGCGGCGCGGTATATATCGAAACCGTGTTTCAGTGGCCGGGGCTGGGAGCGATGCTGGTGAAAGCCGTCTCAACCCGCGATCTGCTGCTGGTGCAGGGCGGCGTGCTGGTGGCCGCCATTGCATATGTGTTGATCAATCTGCTGACCGATATCGTGCAGGCCTGTCTCGACCCGAGGGTAAAATCATGACGGAGACAACTCTGATCCCCCCACGCCGCACCGCCTGGTCGCTGCTACTGCATAACCGGCTGGCCGCCTTTGGCCTGCTGCTGCTGGCTGTCACACTGCTTAGCGCGCTGATCGCCCCGCTGCTACCGCTGCCGGACCCGGATGCTACTGACCTGCTGCAACGCCTCGCGCCACCGCTAACGCCGGGCCATCTGCTCGGCACCGATGCGCTGGGGCGCGATATGCTGTCACGGCTACTGTGGGGCACCCGCGTGTCGGTAGCGGTCGGGCTGTGCGCCACGCTGCTGGCAGCGGTGTGCGGCACGCTAATTGGGCTGATTGCCGGCTATACCGCCGGGCGCACCGACACAATCCTGATGCGCCTGATCGACATGATTATGGCCTTTCCCTATATTCTGCTGGCGCTGGCGATTGTGGCAGTGCTTGGCCCCGGGCTGCTCAACGCGCTGTACGCCATCGCGCTGGTCAACATCCCCTTCTTTGCGCGTAACGTGCGTGGTTTAACGCTTGGCCTGCGCGGGCGCGACTTTATTCAGGCGGCGCAGCTATCCGGTAAAAATCATCCACAAATTCTGCTGACTGAAGTGCTGCCCAACGTGCTGCCGCTGATTGTGGTCACGCTCTCTACGACCGTGGGCTGGATGATCCTGGAAACCGCCGGACTCTCTTTCCTCGGTCTGGGCACGCAGCCACCGGATGCGGATTTAGGCTCCATGCTCGGCCAGGGGCGCAATCAGCTGTTTATCGCGCCACACGTGGCGCTGGTACCTGGGGTGATGATTTTTGTCCTGGTGATCGCCTTTAACCTGCTGGGTGACGGCATTCGCGACTTGCTCGATCCGCGGTTGAAATCCGGCGCACTGCTGCGATCGCAGGCGATGACCCGCGTACAGCGTGCCGCGGTCCCGCCGCGCAAAGCCCCCGAGGCCCTGCTGGAAGTGGTCGATTTACAGGTCGCCTTTCACCGCGGCAGCCACCCGGTGCCCACCGTGAAAGGCGTTAGCTTCCACCTGCAGGCCGGGGAGTGCCTCGGGCTGATCGGCGAGAGCGGCTCCGGTAAAAGCGTCAGCGCGCTGGCGATAATGGGGCTGGTCTCCTCACCGCCAGCAGTCATTACCGGCGGCAGCATTTGGCTGGGTGATGAGGAGCTGCTGGCGCTTTCCCCGACACACATGCAGCAGCGGCGCGGCGTGCGGGTTTCCTATATTTTCCAGGACCCACTCACCTCACTGCATCCGCAAATGCGCGTTGGGCAGCAGCTGGTGGAAGCTATCCAGTGCCACCAGCCATTGAGCAACAGCGCCGCCCGAGCCAAAGCCATCGCGCTGCTGGAGGACACCGGTATTCAGCAGGCGGCCCAGCGCTTCGATGCCTGGCCGCACCAGCTTTCCGGCGGGCAGCGCCAGCGCGTCGGCATTGCGATTGCGCTGGCGAATGACCCGCAGGTGATCATCGCCGATGAGCCAACCACGGCGCTCGACGTCACGGTACAGGCACGTATTCTGGCGCTGTTGAACGATCTGCGCCATCGGCGCGGCCTGGCCCTGCTGTTTATCACCCATGACTTTGCCGTGGTCAGCGAGATGTGCGATCGCGTGGCGGTGATGCGCCAGGGTGAAATCGTTGAACAGGGACAGGCTACGCACGTGTTGCAGAACCCGCAGCATGCCTACACGCAGCGGCTGATTGCCAGCGTGCCGCAGCGGGGCCAGGGCCGGGCATTCCTGCAACAGATCCGCCAGTATCAGGCGCAGGAGGAAGCATGAGGAATAAAGTGGTCGAAATCCGCCAGCTGACGAAAACGTTCCCCGGCAGCGCAGGCTGGTTTAGCCGCCCGGCGGCGGTTAAGGCAGTGAGAGGCATCAGCCTCGATCTCTGGCAGGGCGAGACGTTGGCGATTGTCGGCGAAAGCGGCAGCGGGAAAAGCACCCTCGCCCGCATGCTGGTCGGGCTGGAGTCCCCTACCTCCGGCAGCCTGAAGATTCAGGGTGAAGAGGCCAGCGTTCTGGCAGCCCGAGGCGTTCAGGCATTCGGCAAAACCATCCAGTATGTGTTTCAGGACCCGGTAGCCTCACTCAATCCGCGCAAAACCCTGCGTCAGACGCTGAGCGTACCGCTGCAGAGGCTGTGCGGCTATGGTTCCGCACAGTGTCTGCCGCGCCTGCAGCAGCTGATGGCGGCGGTCAATATGCCGGTGGATGCGCTGAACTGCTACCCCCACGAGTTCTCGGGCGGCCAGGCGCAGCGGCTGGCGATTGCCCGCGCGCTGGCGGCCGAAGCGCAAATTTTGGTGCTGGATGAGCCGGTCAGCGCGCTGGATGTCTCCGTGCAGGCGCAGGTGCTGCTGTTGCTGGACGACCTCAAGCAGCAGTTCGGGCTCTCCTACCTGTTTATCAGCCACGATCTGGCGGTGGTCGAGTCGATTGCTGACCGCGTAGCGGTGATGAATTCTGGTACTATTGTTGAATGTGCCGCCACGGAAAAGCTGTTTCGCGCGCCAGAGCATGACTACAGCCGCCAGCTACTGGCAAGCGCCCCACACATTTGAGTCAACAGGTGATTATGCCCGCAGAAGATTCACGCCCGCCGGAAGCGGTAAAACGGAAACGTACCGATGAGATTGTTGATGCTATCAAGCAGAGCATCGTTGACGATAATTTGCTGCCCGGCGACCGCCTGCCACAGGAAAAAGAGCTCATTGCCCGCTTCTCCGCCGGGAAAAGCACGGTGCGAGAGGCGCTGAAAGCGCTGGAAGCTCAGGGGCTGATCCGCACCCGTACCGGCCCCGGCGGCGGCGCGTTTATCGACAGCATGCCGGAAGCCCGCGCCATGAGCCTGCTGTCGAACTACCTGTTTACCCGCGAGCTTACCATCGAACATATCTATGCCCTGCGTAAAACGCTGGAACCCCAGGTGGCCGTCAGCGCCATTGGCCAGATAGATGATGCCGGTTTTGCCCGCCTGCACCAGCTGATCGGCGTGTATGACCATCCTCCCGCCGATGAGCAGGAGCGCTGGGACCAGCGCATGGCCGAGCTGGATTTTCACGGCGTGGTCGCCAGCTACTCCAGCAACCCGCTGCTGGCGTTTTTCTGCCGGTTTTTGCAGCGCCTGCTGAAAGATCTGGCGGTGTGCAAGGACATCTACCAGCAGCCGCAGCCGGTTGATCGCCGCCAGGGAATTGAGTATCAGTACCAGCTGATCGATGCGCTGCGCCGTCAGGATGCCGCGGCGGTAGAGCGGGTGATGGTGGCACATATGGCGCACGCTGCTCAGACGATGCTGGCTTTGCAGGCCACGCTGCAGGAGCGTTTTCTGCAAGACGATAGTTAAGCGCGCCGTCCAGACAACCATCTGGCCCGCAGGGCTGTGGCATGCCGCGCCCGGCTTTTATGCTCCGCATGTGAAAACAGCGGCTATAGTTAAGCGATGAAAAATGTAAAACGACCTATTGAAAACCATGGCGTAATTGGTGATTTACGCACCTGTGCGCTGATCGCCGACGATGGCGCGCTCGACTACTTCTGCTGGCCAAATCTGGACAGCCCTTCGGTATTTACCGCCCTGCTCGACAGCGATGATGCCGGGCTGTTTAGCATCAGCCCCGACTGGCCCGATGCGCGGCGTATGCAGCTCTACCTTCCCGAGAGCAATATTCTGCAAACGCGCTGGCTCGACGACCGTGGCGTGGTCGAAGTCACCGACTATATGCCGATTTGCCAACGGCAGGACAGCCTGCCGCGTATTGTGCGCCGCATTAAAGTGATCCAGGGCAGTGCCACCATTCAGCTCTGCTGCTCCCCGGTTCATGATTATGCCCGGGCGGATACGCAGGCCACCCTCCAGACTGGCTCGGTGACCTTCCACGCTGACGGCCAGCCCACGCTGCGCCTGACCGGCGATGTCGATTTTACCCTGGACGAGGCCGCCGCCGTCGCCCGTTTTGAGCTGAAGACCGGCGAGTGCCGCGAGTTTATTTTCGGCGCAGAGGAGGATCAACACCTTGATGATGAGCGCTCTGATAGCTGCTTCGAGGCGACGCTCGCCTACTGGCGCAGCTGGAGCTCGCACAGCAGCTATCGCGGCCGCTGGCGCGAAATGGTGCAGCGCTCGGCCCTCACGCTCAAACTTTTGACCTCCTGGCAGCACGGTTCCATTGCTGCCGCCGCCACCTTTGGCCTGCCGGAAGAGCTGGGGGGCGAACGCAACTGGGACTATCGCGCCTCGTGGATCCGCGATGCCTCTTTCAGCATGTATGCCCTGATGCGCCTGGGGTACGTGGACGAGGCGAAAAACTTTACCCACTGGGTGGCGAAGTGCGTGGAGAACAGCCATCACGATGTGGAGAAGCTGCAGGTGATGTACCGCCTCGACAGCGGCACCGAGCTGCATGAGAGCGAACTGCTCAACCTGTCCGGTTACGCCGGTTCCACCCCGGTGCGCATCGGTAATGATGCCTGGCGCCAGTCGCAGCTCGATATTTACGGCGAGCTGATGGATGCGATTTATCTGGCGAATAAATATGGCGAGGCGATCTCGCAGCGCGGCTGGCAGCACGTTAGCCGCATGATTGATTATGTTGCCGATAACTGGAACCAGCGCGACGCCGGGATCTGGGAGATGCGCGGCGAGCCGCAGCACTTCCTGCATTCACGCCTGATGTGCTGGGTGGCACTGGATCGCGCGCTGCGCCTCGGTGAAAAACGCTCGCTGTCGATGCCCTACGCGCGCTGGGCGCAGGCGCGGGATGATATCCGTGTCGATATCTGGCAGAACTTCTGGAACAAGGATCAGGGGCACTTTGTTGCCACGCGCGAAGGCGAATTTGTCGATGCCTCAATGCTTTTGATGCCGCTGGTGCGTTTTGTCGGCGCCACCGATCCGGACTGGCTGGCCACGCTGGACAAGATCAAGGAGAAGCTGGTGAGTGACGGGCTGGTGCGGCGCTATAACGTGGAAGAGACGCCGGCGGATGGCCTGCAGGGTGAGGAAGGGGCATTCGCCGCCTGTTCATTCTGGTATGTGGAGTGCCTGGCGCGTGCCGGACGGGTGGAGGAAGCACATTTTGAATTTGAGAAGCTGCTAAGCTACGCCAGCCCGCTCGGATTGTATGCGGAAGAGTTCGACAGTCGCGGCCATGCGCTGGGCAATACCCCGCAGGCGCTGACCCATCTTGCCCTGATTAGCGCCGCCTACTTCCTTGACCGAAAACTCGACGGCAGCGATACCCATTGGCAACCATGAGCCTTCTGCGACGGATTTTACGTCGCAGAATGGTGGCTTTGCATACAATTAATCGTAAAGATAGTTCAACAGGGTTAAATCCTGGTTTCTTCCTGAGCCGTTATGAACATATAATGTGCAGCCGGTCACAGTTGGCCAGTATTGGGTCGTTTATCAACAGTCTACATGGCGCTACACCTGAAATAATATGAAAAAGAGCATCCGTGCGTTTGTCACCCTGATTCTGGCCGCTGCGGCTTTCAGCCAATCTGCCTTTGCTGTGGTTTACCCTCTTCCGGCCGCTAACAGCCGCCTGACTGGGGAAAACCTCGAAATCACTATCCCGGAAGACAGTAAGCTTCCGCTGGAAGCTTTTGCTGCTCAGTACCAGATGGGTCTGAGCAACATTATGGAAGCTAACCCGGGCGTTGACGTTTACCTGCCAAAAGCGGGCAGCAAGCTGATCATCCCTCAGCAGCTGATCCTGCCGGACGCGCCGCGCGAAGGCATCGTGATCAACAGTGCTGAAATGCGTCTGTACTATTACCCGAAAGGCAGCAAAACCGTCGTCGTGCTGCCTATTGGTATCGGCGAGCTGGGCAAGGATACCCCGATTAACTGGACCACTACCGTTCAGCGTAAAAAGGATGGCCCAACCTGGACTCCGACCAAGAAAATGCATGAAGAGTACAATGCGCGCGGTGAATCACTGCCTGCTGTATTCCCGGCTGGCCCGGACAACCCGATGGGTCTGTACGCGTTGTATATCGGCCGCCTGTACGCGATTCACGGGACCAATGCCAACTTCGGTATCGGCCTGCGCGTAAGCCACGGCTGCGTGCGTCTGCGTGCTGACGATATCAAATGGCTGTTCGACCACGTGCCGGTTGGCACCCGCGTTCAGTTTATCGACCAGCCCATCAAAGCCACGGTCGAGCCGGACGGTTCACGCTATGTGGAAGTTCACAACCCGCTGTCGCAGACCGAAGAGCAGTTCAAATCACGCGAGCCTGTGCCGCTGACTATCCCTGCTTCAGTGACAAAAATTGTTGCCGATGCCAGCGTGAACAGCACCAGCATGGAAGATGCGCTGAAAGCGCGCTCCGGCATGCCGGTAAAAGTGAACGGTGAAGCGACGGTGACTGAGCCTGCGGCCGTGCCAGAGCAGGAAGGCGCACAGCCAATGGAACAGCCAATGACGCCCGTGACCACCGAAGGCGCGAACGTGGCAGATCCTGCTGCTCCAGCCGCGGCGCCAGCTGATGCAGCCGCTCCGGCCGCTGCGGACAACGGCAGTGCTCAGGCACCAGCCGACAGCGCAACGCCAGTTGCCACCCCGGCGATGCCTGCCCTGACGCAGCCAGGCCCGATCTACAGCCAGCCTAAATCCTGATTTAGCCGCGCAGTAAACAAAGCCCCCGCGCCTCTTGATGGTGCGGGGGCTTTTTTCTATCCCCTTCCCCGCCGCCGAAGTACCAGCCATGCGGCTCCACAGGTGAATATCGTCACCACCAGCACCAGTAAAATAAACCCGTGCGGATTATTCGCCAGCGGCACCCCGCCAACGTTCATGCCAAAAAAGCCTGCCACCAGGTTGATCGGGAGCGCCAGCACGGTAATCAGCGTCAGGGTAAATAAGGTGCGGTTGCTCTGTTCCAGCTGCTGCGCGGCTATCTCCTCCTGCAGCAGGCGAATACGCTCGGTCAGCCCATTCAGGTCGTTCAGTACTACCGTAAACTCTTCGGTAAACTGGCGCAGATCCTGCACCACGCTGAGATCAAGCCAGCCCGGCGGGCGGTTGATCAGGCGAAACAGCGCGGCCGGCTCCGGAGCCAACAGGCGTTGAAAACGCAGCAGCGTGCGGCGCAGGCGGCCCAGCTCGCTGCGGTTGCTTTTACTGTGCTGCCCGAGCAGGCGTTCTTCTATCTGATCCACATACTGATTCGACTGGCGCACAATCAGGGCCAGCACATCCTCCTGCTCCGCCAGCAGCTGAGCCAGCAGTTCGGTGGAGGAGCGCAGCCCGAGCGAGGCCAGTTTGCCCTGCAAACGCTCCACCAGCCGCAGGGGTTTATGGCGGGCGCTGACCACCAGCCCATCGCGGCACCAGATCCACAGCGTGGCACTCTCATCGCTGGTTTCGCGCGCGTTAAAGGTCACATCGTTAAGCACCGCCATCAGCGCGTCGTTCTGCCGCTCAATGCGCGTGCTGTGCGAGCCGTGCTGGATCTCATCAAAGAAATCTTCATCGACGTCAAAGTGGTTTTTCAGCCAGCGTGCAGCGGCGGCATGGTTGAGGTTGACGTGCAGCCACAGAAATTGGCCGTCCGCCGCGCCATCGGTCCAGGCCGCGCACGACTCCTGCACCGTCAGGCTTTGCGGCGCCTGCCCCTCAACAAACCGGTAGCCGTAAATCAGGCCGGAAACGTCATCACTGAAATCGGGTTTTTGCCGCAGAAGCGGCAGGTGTTGCGTCATAGTTTTCCCAGCAGCAAGCCGTTGAAGCGATAGCGCTATCCTGCCGCACGCAGATGACAGTTTTGTTACCCCGCCCCCTCGCCAGGCAAATATCCGTCGCCGGCGTCATTGTTCTGTCACACAACCTGCGTATCACCGGATGTGGTCTACCCTCTGCCCGATTTTTGCAGCGACTCTTTCAATGCAGCCGATGCCAGTGAGGAACTATGAGTGACAATGCCGCCATGCAACAGGGCCAGCCCGCCAGCCCCGTTTACCCGAAGAACAGCCGTCGTTCGGTGATGATTTTTCTGCTGCTGTTGATCCTCGGTATCGCCTTCGCCGGGGTGAATTTGTTTAACGACGTCAGCGATTCCGGCGCCACCTTTACCAGCTACGTGCCATTTTTGCTGCTGGGAATGGCGCTGCTGATTGCCCTCGGATTTGAGTTCGTTAACGGTTTTCACGACACGGCCAACGCCGTTGCAACGGTTATTTATACCCACTCCATGCCGCCGACGCTGGCGGTGGTGTGGTCCGGCTTCTTTAACTTCCTCGGCGTGCTGCTCTCCAGCGGTGTGGTGGCCTTCGGCATCATCTCCCTGCTGCCGGTTGAGCTGATCCTGCAGGCCGGAACCGGCGGCGGCTTCGCCATGGTGTATGCCCTGCTGTTCTCGGCGATTATCTGGAACCTGGGCACCTGGTGGTTTGGCCTGCCCGCCTCGTCCTCACATACGCTGATTGGTTCGATAATCGGCGTTGGCGTGGCGAATGCGCTGATCCACGGTCGCACCGGGACCAGCGGCGTTGACTGGGGCCAGGCGGTGAAAATTGGCTATGCGCTGGTGCTGTCGCCGATTATCGGTTTTGTCTGCGCCGCCGTGCTGCTGCTGCTGATGAAAAAAGTGCTGAAAAACCGCGAGCTGTACAGCGCGCCGGAAGGCAATAAGCCGCCGCCGACCTGGATCCGCGGGCTGCTGATTTTGACCTGTACCGGTGTCTCTTTCGCCCACGGTTCCAATGATGGTCAGAAAGGGATGGGCCTGATCATGCTGATCCTGGTCGGCACCATGCCGATCGCCTACGCGCTGAACCGCTCGATCCCGGCTGAGCATACGCCGCAGGTGGCGGCGCTGGCAGCGGTGACGCAGCAGGAGCTGCGCGCGCTGACGCCGGACCAGGCAGCCAGCACCTCCCCGCGCAATGTGCTGACCGAATATGTGCGCACCGGCACGCTGGTTCCCGCGGTGCTGCCCGCGCTGGCCGATTTAACCGGACGTATCGGCCAGCAGATCCGTCAATACGGCGCGGTCGATAAGATCCCGGCGCAGGCCGTATCCAACACCCGTAACGACATGTATCTGGCCTCTGAAGCGATCAAGCATCTGAAAAGCGATGAGAAGGTGCAGCTTCCGGCGCAGACCCGCCATAACCTCGATGCTTTTAAGGGCGAGCTGGATAACGCCACGCGCTTTATTCCGTGGTGGGTGAAAGTGGTGGTGGCGATCGCGCTGGGTCTCGGCACCATGGTGGGCTGGCGTCGTATTGTGACCACGGTTGGGGAAAAAATTGGCAAGACGCATCTGACCTACGCGCAGGGCGCCAGCGCGGAACTGGTGGCGATGACCACCATCGGCGCAGCCGACATCTTCGGGCTGCCGGTTTCCACCACTCACGTGCTCTCCTCCGGGGTGGCGGGCACCATGGCGGCCAACCGCTCCGGCCTGCAGATGTCGACGCTGCGCAACCTGATGATGGCCTGGGTGCTCACCCTGCCAGTGTCGATTCTACTTTCGGCCACCCTTTACTGGCTGTTTACCCACTTCTGACCAGGAGATAACCTATGACGATGCAAGGCAATGACTTCTCAGCGCAGAACTTTAACCAACGCTTACTGCAGGAGTTTTACGACAGCTACGATGAAGAGCTGGAGATGGAACTGGACGACCTGCGCTTCGGCAGCGATGAGAAAATGGAAGAGGGCGAGAAGGCCTGGCGCAAACAGTATTTCCGCGAGCTGCTGCGCTTGCAGGGTGAGCTGGTGAAAATGCAGGACTGGGTGATGCGCACGGGTCACCGCATGGTGATCATCTTTGAGGGGCGCGATGCCGCCGGTAAAGGGGGGGTGATCAAGCGGATTACCCAGCGCCTGAACCCGCGCACCTGCCGCGTGGCCGCCCTGCCCGCGCCGAACGATCGCGAGCGCACCCAGTGGTATTTTCAGCGCTATATCGCCCATCTGCCTGCGGCGGGAGAAATGGTGATGTTTGACCGCAGCTGGTACAACCGCGCGGGCGTGGAGCGGGTGATGGGCTTCTGTAACGAGCAGGAGGTGGAAGAGTTTTTCCGCAGCGTGCCGGAGTTTGAAAAGATGCTGACGCGCAGCGGCATCCAGATCGTCAAATACTGGTTCTCGATTACCGACGAAGAGCAGGAGTTGCGCTTTCTCAGCCGCATCCACGACCCGCTGAAGCAGTGGAAACTCAGCCCGATGGATCTGGAGAGCCGCCGCCGCTGGGAGGACTACACCGAGGCGAAAGAGATTATGCTGGCGCGCACCCATATCGATGAAGCACCGTGGTGGGTGGTACAGGGGGTGGACAAGAAGAAGGCCCGCCTGAACTGCATCAGCCACCTGCTGCGCCAGGTGCCGTATGAGGACAGCGAGCTGAAACCCATCGACCTGCCGCCGCGCGAGCGTAACGAAGATTACCGCCGCTCGCCGGTGCCGGACGATATGATTGTGCCGGAAGTGTATTAACCCCCCCGGCGAATCCCTAAAAGGGGGCGGCTACCTGTCGCCCCGCAGAATGAGGCGTACCATAATCATCCCCGCCAGCAAGACCACGCCCGCCGCCGCCAGATAGATGGAATCCACGCCCCAGTGACCGATCAGCAGCCCGGCCACCGGCCCGGTAATGCCCAGCCCGCAGTCAAGGAAGGCCGCGTACAGACCGAGCGCCGACCCCTGGTTTTGCGGCTGCACTTTGCGGATGGCCTCCACCCCCAATGCCGGGAAGATCAGCGAGAAGCCGCTGCCGGTCAGGAAGGCGCCAAGGTCAACCATCCAGATAGAGCTGGCCTGCCAGATTAGCATCAGACCCGCGCACTCCACCGCAAACGACACCAGCGAGACGCGGATGGCGCCATAGCGCGTGATGCTGTTGTTAAACAGCAGGCGCATCAGGATAAAGCCGATGCTGAACAGCGTCAGGGAGAATGCCGCTCCGCTCCAGTCGTGGCTGGCGAAATAGAGGGTGATGAAGGTAGCAATCGTGCCAAAGCCCATGGTCCCGAGGCCAAGGCACAGGCCGTACAGCCAGATTTTGCCAAACACGCGGGTGAAGGGAATGCGCTGCCCGACTTCGACCTGCACCGCCGGGCGACGGGTTGCCAGCCAGTAGCCGAAGACCGCCATCAGAATAATTAACCCGGCAAACCCCGGGATGCCAAACAGCGAGTTGAGCATCACGCCGAGCGGTGCCCCCATCGCCATCGCCAGATAGGTCGCGACGCCGTTCCAGGAGATCACCCGCCCACTCTGCGTGGTGCCCACCACATTAATCCCCCAGAGGATCGAACCGGTGGCGGTTAAACTTTCACCAAAGCCCAGCACTACCCGCCCGGCCGCCAGCAGCAGCAGGCTGGCCAGCGGCGAGGCATCGACCATCACCGCAAGAAGGGTAAACAGCCCGCTGGCGCCGCAGAAAATCAGCCCGACCAGCACCACTTTTTTTGGCCCGAGCAGGTCAGCATAGCGCCCGGCCTGCGGTCGGCTGACCAGCGTGGCGAAATACTGCAGGCTGATAATCAGCCCGGCGATAAACGAGCTGTATCCCAGCTGGTTATGCACATAACCGGGCAATACCGCCAGCGGCAGACCAATCGACAGGTAGCAGAAGAAGGTAAAAATCACCACGGAGATAATGCGCTTGTTCAGTTGAGCAGAGGTTAATGCCGGGTTCAGAGACATAAAAAAGCCAGATAAAAATGCGATGTGGGCCACATCATACCCTTAGCTTGCTAACAGATCTCGCGAAGTTTACCGACACGTTATTTCCCGCTATCTGCAATGCGCTGCGCAGGGGTTGCCAAACGGCTGGCGCAATTTGCGCCTAGTCTGGCTGCGTCTATCAACAGGGAGAATGACCATGAGATTCAGTACAAAAGTTGCGATTGTCACCGGGGGAGCCAGCGGTATTGGCGCGGCCACCGTCGCCCGACTGGCCGGGGAAGGCGCCGCCGTGATGGTCGCGGACCTCAACGAAGTTTCCGGCCGCGCCTTTGTTGCCCGCCTGGTGAAAGAGGGCCACAAGGCTGAGTTCTGCAAAATTGATGTGACCGATGCACGGCAAAATCGTCAGCTGATTGAACAGACCGTGGCGCACTTCGGTCGGCTGGATATTGTCTTTGCCAACGCCGGAATTGCCGCCGATGGCCCGGCGCACCTGCTGACGGTGGAGAAATGGCAGAAAACCATCGATATCAATCTGACCGCCGTATTTCTGATTAATCAGGCAGCGATCGCCTGGTGGCTTGAGCATAAGCAGCCGGGAATTATCGTTAACTGCGGCTCGATTCATAGCTGGGTCGGCAAGCACGGCGTCACCGCCTATGCCGCTTCAAAAGGTGGCGTAAAGCTGCTGACGCAAACGCTGGCTATCGACTATGCCGCGCGCGGTATTCGCGTCAACGCAGTCTGCCCGGGATATATCGATACGCCGCTGCTGTCCAAAGCCAGCGAGGAGGATAAAGACGCGTTGAAAAAACTGCACCCGATTGGCCGTCTCGGCCGCCCGGAGGAGGTCGCAGCGGTGGTGGCCTTCCTCGCCAGCCCCGACGCCTCATTTGTTAACGGCGCGGCGCTGCTGGTAGACGGCGGGTACGTGGCGCAATAGGCGCGGCAGGCCTTGCCGCTACGCTAGCGCGCACCGCAAACGCGCTGAGCTAACCTCAAATCGTTCGATTTTGCGCGTTAATCACCCGCGCAATATCCGCTGAGGTTGGCTGGGTGCGCACCTGCATAAACAGATCGGTGGCTTCCTCGTACTCTTTACGCAGATACCCGAGCCACTGCTTAATGCGCGCCATATGATACAGGCCGGTATCGCCCTGCTTCTCCAGCCGCACATATTTTCGCAGCAGCTCAACCACCTGCGGCCACGGCATGCGCGGCTCGTTGTATTTGATCATCCGGCTGAGATTCGGCACGTTGAGCGCGCCGCGCCCGATCATCACCGCATCACAGCCCGTTACCGCCATACAATCCTGCGCGCTCTGCCAGTCCCAGATCTCGCCGTTGGCGATCACCGGAATGCTGAGCCGCTGGCGGATCTCACCGATCGCCGCCCAGTTAATCGCCTCAGCGCGGTAACCGTCCTCTTTAGTACGACCGTGCACCACCAGTTCAGTGGCGCCGGCCTGCTGCACCGCATCGGCGATTTCGAAGCGCCGCGCGCCGGAATCCCAGCCCAGGCGCACTTTGACCGTGACCGGAAGGTGAGCCGGCACCGCCGCACGCATCGCTTTGGCCCCCTGGTAGATCAGCTCGGGATCTTTTAACAGCGTCGCCCCACCGCCGCTGCCGTTAACCGTTTTCGACGGGCAGCCGCAGTTAAGGTCAACGCCCCACGAGCCCATCTCCACCGCTCTGGCGGCATTTTCCGCCAGCCACTGCGGATGCTGGCCGAGCAGCTGAATACGCACCCGCGTGCCGGATGGCGTGCGGCTGTCATTGTCGAGCTCGGGGCAGAGACGCTGGAAGCACTTCTCCGGCAGCAGAGCATCCACTACGCGCAGAAATTCAGTAATGCAGAGGTCGTAATCGTTGACGTCGGTCAGCAGTTCACGCACCAGCGAATCGAGAACGCCTTCCATCGGGGCAAGTAATACGCGCATGGTAAACCTGTGGAGAGTAGAGAACAGGGGGAAGCGGGCGCCTCCCCCCGATTAATTAGCCGTTGTTACTTGGGGTAGAACGGCGTGGACGGGTTTTGTTGACGCGCGGTGCGCCAGCGTTACCGCCTTCCGGGCGTGCTGCACGGCCTGAACCGTTGCCCTGACGGCGCTCGCCGCCTGCACCCGCGCCATTGCCGCCGCCGTTACCGGAACGGTTGCCGCTGGCACTACGATCGCCACCGCTGCGCTGGCCGCCCTGAGCACCACGACCGCGTCCACCGCCGCCGCCTGCTCCGCCGCGCTGCTGCTGGCGACCGTTGATGATCGGCTCAGCTTTAATGCTCGGGTCCGGCTCATAGCCTTCAATCGCCATGCGCGGGATTTCACGCTTCAGCACGCGTTCAATGTCGCGCAGCAGCTTCAGTTCGTCCACGCACACCAGCGACAGGGCTTCGCCCACCGCGGCCGCACGGCCGGTACGACCAATGCGGTGCACGTAGTCTTCCGGTACGTTTGGCAGCTCGAAGTTCACCACGTGCGGCAGCTCTTCGATATCGATACCGCGCGCGGCGATATCAGTCGCCACCAGCACGCGGATCTTACCTTCTTTAAAGTCGCTCAATGCACGGGTACGCGCGCCCTGGCTCTTGTTGCCGTGGATCGCGGCGGCGGTGATGCCGTCTTTGTTCAGCTGCTCGGCCAGGTGGTTAGCGCCGTGCTTGGTGCGGGTAAATACCAGCACCTGCTGCCAGTTGTCGCGCCCGATCAGGAACGATAACAGCTCGCGCTTACGCTTCTTGTCGACCATATGAACGTGCTGCGTCACCTGCTCGGAAGCGGTGTTGCGGCGCGCCACGGAGACTTCTTCCGGGTTGTGCAGCAGTTTTTCCGCCAGGGTTTTGATCTCGTCAGAGAAAGTGGCTGAGAACAGCAGGTTCTGGCGTTTGGCAGGCAGTTTTGCCAGCACGCGACGGATATCGTGAATAAAGCCCATATCCAGCATGCGGTCGGCTTCATCCAGTACCAGAATTTCTACTTTGGACAGGTCGAGCGCGTTCTGATGCTCAAGGTCCAGCAGACGGCCAGGCGTTGCCACCAGCACGTCAACACCGCTACGCAGTTTCATCATCTGCGGGTTGATGCTGACGCCGCCGAACACCACCAGCGAGCGCAAGTCGAGGTATTTGCTGTATTCCTGCACGTTTTCGCCCACCTGAGCCGCCAGTTCGCGGGTTGGGGTGAGGATCAGGGCGCGCACCGGGCGGCGGCCTTTTGGGTGCGGGTTGTTGTTGCTGAGCAGCTGCAGCAGCGGCAGGGTGAAACCTGCGGTTTTACCGGTACCGGTCTGGGCGCTGGCCATCAGGTCACGTCCAGCCAGCACTACCGGGATTGCCTGGCGCTGAATTGGCGTCGGCTCGTTATAGCCCTGTTCAGTAACAGCGCGCAAAATATCGGCATTAAGGCCGAGAGAATCAAATGACATAAAGTTGACTGACTCCGGATCCGCCCTGACCGCGTAACGGTGTAGTTTCCAGGGGGAGAGTTGACGCCAGGATCATTCCTGACGCTTGAATGAGAGCACAAACCACGGTGCCTAAGGGGCGGATTATAACAGAACCCTACGCTCGACAGGGAGTTATTCTTACGCATCTTGTCCAAAAATGCGCTACAAGCGGTTACAGCGCGCCAGCGCACATCGCAGCGAAGGGGTCGGTAAGGAGAGGATGGCTGCAGCAGACGGGAAAACAAACGGGCCACCGAAGTGGCCCGTGTGGGATTAACGTGGACGCTGGCGCGGTTGTACCCGCTCTTTAACCAGCAGCGAGACCAGCGCAGGTCCCGCCAGCATCACCACCCCGACTGCGCCAAGCAGCAGGTTGTTATGGATTACCCGTGACAGCACCAGCAGCACCAGCATTGCGGCACCGAAGTAATAGGTGGTGGTCACATCTTCAAGGAAATCGCCAATACGCCGCAGACGCGGCAGACGCTGGGTGAGCAGCATGGCGGCAAACACGCTGGCATACAGCGCCAGTAAAATTGTGCTCACCTGCAACAGTGCCTGATGTTTCCACCCCCACACCAGCGCGGCGATCAGCAGCAGGTGCAGTGCGATATGTACGCAGGTTTGTCCAGTGACAATCTGAATACGATTAGACCATTTCATGCTCTTCTCCTGGCAGACCTTACGTGAAACAGGTCGCCCATGCGGTTACTGACACCGGCCAGTAACGACGTCCTCAGACTAACGTAGTTTTCGGATAATACTGCAAATAAACGCGTTTCCCGCCACACATTTGTGACAAAGACTACACTTTACCCTTCACAAGTTAAGACGAAGAGTGTCATCAGTATGTCACAAAAAACGCAAGGATTTTCATTTAAAGTCCTGACGATTAACACTCACATGGGTTTCAACGCCTTTAACCGGCGTTTTATTCTGCCTGAACTCCGCGATGCGGTGCGGGCAACCGGGGCTGATATTGTGCTGTTGCAGGAGGTGATGGGCAGCCACGATCTGCACAAGCTGCGCGTGGATAACTGGCCAGAAACGCCGCATTACGAGTTCCTCGCCGATACCATGTGGCGCGACTTTGCCTATGGCCGTAATGCAGTTTATCCAGAGGGGCACCATGGTAATGCGGTGCTGTCGCGCCTGCCCATCCTCGAGCATCACAACCGCGATATCTCGGTCGCAGGCACGGAAAAGCGCGGTATCCTGCACTGTCGTATTGCGGTGCCGGACAGCGACCTCACTCTGCACGTGCTGTGCGTGCACCTTGGTCTGCGCGAAGCACACCGGCAGGCCCAGCTCAAAATGCTGTGTCAGCTGGTGAATGAACTGCCGCCGGATGCCCCGGTGGTGATCGCCGGAGATTTTAACGACTGGCGCCTGCGCGCGAATGCCATTCTTGAGCGCGGAGCCGGGATGGAAGAGGTCTTCAGCCGCAAAAATGGGCGCCCGGCGCGCACCTTCCCCGCCCGCTTTCCGCTACTGCGCCTTGACCGTATCTACGTCAAAAATGCCGCTGTCAGCCATCCACAAACTATTCCGCTACGCCCATGGTCGCATCTCTCCGACCATGCGCCGCTGGCGGTGGAGATCCACCTATGAACCAGTGGCAAGAAGGTAATCAGATCAGGCTGCTGGAAAATGGCGAGGAATTTTTCCCGCGCGTTTTCGGGGCAATTCAGCGCGCCCAGCATAGCCTGCTGTTGGAAACATTTATCCTGTTTAACGATGATGTCGGCCAGGCCCTGCACGCCGAACTGCTGGCGGCAGCCCAGCGCGGGGTCAAGATTGAGATGATGGTCGACGGCTACGGCTCCCCGGACCTGCCGGACGAATTTGTCCACAGCCTCACCTCGCTCGGCGTGCGCTTCCTCTATTACGATCCGCGCCCGCTGGTCCTTGGCATGCGCACCAACCTGTTTCGCCGCCTGCACCGCAAAATTGTGGTCGCCGATGGCGAGATCGCCTTTGTCGGCGGCATCAACTACTCGGCGGAGCATAACGCCAGCTACGGTCCGGAAGCGAAGCAGGATTATGCGGTGGAGGTTAAAGGGCCCATCGTCGGCGATATTGCCGCCTACGTGCAGCAGCAGATGGGCAGCGAGCAGAAAATCCGTCGCTGGTGGGGACAGCGCTCGCACCGCCCGGCACATAACGCCAGGCCGGGCAACGCGCAGGCGCTGCTGGTGTATCGCGACAATCATGAGCACCGCGATGACATCGAGCAGCACTACATCGACATGCTGAAGAGTGCGCAGCAGGACGTCATTATCGCCAACGCCTACTTCTTCCCCGGCTATCGCCTGCTGCGCGAAATGCGCAACGCGGCGCGGCGCGGCGTGCGCGTACGGCTGATCGTGCAGGGCAAGCCGGATATGCCGATCGTCAAGGTCGGCGCCGAGCTGCTGTATAACTACCTGGTGGAGGGCGGCGTGGAGGTTTACGAGTACTGCCGCCGCCCGCTGCACGCCAAAATCGCGGTGCAGGATCAACAGTGGTCAACCGTCGGTTCCAGCAATCTCGACCCGCTCAGCCTGTCGCTCAATCTGGAAGCGAATCTGATGATTCACGATCGCGACTTTAACCAGTGCGTGCGTGACAACCTGGAGGGGCTGCTGGCGGCCGACTGCCAGCGCGTGCAGGAGAGCCAGCTGCCGAAACGCAACTGGTGGCAGCTGGGCAAAGGCGTGCTGGTCTTCCACTTTCTGCGTCATTTCCCGGCGATTGCCGGCTGGCTGCCCGCCCACACGCCGAAGCTGGCGCAGGTACCGCCCCCGGCCCAGCCGGAGATGGAAACCCAGGACAGGGTCGAGACCCCCAACGAAGGAGTTAAACCCTGATGGCTAAAGCGCATACTCTCTGGAGCCGGGCGAAGAAGGTTCTGACCTGGCTGTTCTTTATCGCGGTAATCGTATTGCTGGTGGTCTATGCCCGCCAGGTGAACTGGGCCGACGTCTGGGATGTGGTGGTCAACTACAATCGCGTCGCGATCCTGGGGGCCGTGGCGCTGGTGGTGGTCAGCTACCTCACCTACGGCGTGTACGATCTGATTGGCCGCGCCTACTGCGGGCACAAGCTGGCGAAACGCCAGGTGATGCTGGTGTCGTTTATCTGCTACGCCTTTAACCTGACGCTCAGCACCTGGGTCGGCGGCGTGGCGATGCGCTATCGCCTCTACTCGCGGCTCGGCCTTGGCGGCAGCACCATTACGCGCATCTTCTCCCTGAGCATTGCGACTAACTGGCTGGGCTATGTTCTGGTCGCCGGGATTGTGTTCAGCGCAGCGATGGTGCGGGTGCCGGACGGCTGGTTTATTGGTGCCGGAACCCTGCGGGTGATAGGCATCTGCCTGCTGGCGTTTGTCGCGGTTTATCTGGCGCTGTGCGCCTTTTCCAAACGCCGCCGCTGGACCATCAAGGGGCAGAAGCTGGCGCTGCCGTCGCTGCGCATGGCGCTGATCCAGTTCGCGGTTTCCAGCGCTAACTGGCTGGTGATGGGGGCGATTATCTGGCTGCTGCTGATGCAAAAGGTCGATTTCCCGCAGGTGCTGGGGGTGTTGCTCATCAGCAGTATTGCCGGGGTGATTATTCATATTCCTGCCGGGATTGGCGTGCTGGAAGCGGTGTTCCTGGCGCTGCTGCGCGGAGAACCCATCTCACACGGCGCGATTATCGCCGCGCTGCTGGCCTATCGGGTACTCTATTTTATCGCCCCGCTGCTGCTGGCGCTGGTGATGTATCTGTGGCTGGAGGGTCGGGCGAAGACGTTGAGAGCGAAGAATTTAGCGTAAACGTGGGGCGACCGAATAAAGGTCGCCCATTACAGCACGTTGGGGCGGCCCCTTTTTCGGTCCGCCCTTCGCGTCAACGGCGGTTGCCGAAGATACGCAGCAGCATCAGGAACAGGTTGATAAAGTCGAGATACAGCGTCAGCGCACCCATAATCGAGTAGCGGCGCAGGTTCTCCTTGTCATCAACGTTGATCCCTTCACCGATGTTTTTCAGCTTCTGGGTGTCATAGGCGGTCAGACCGACAAACACCACCACGCCAATATAGGTCACTGCCCACATCAGCGCGCTGCTTTTCAGCCAGATATTCACCAGTGACGCCAGCACGATGCCGATCAGCGCCATAAACAGCATGCTGCCCATTCCGCTCAAATCGCGTTTTGTGGTGTAACCCCACAGGCTCATCGCGCCAAACATCCCGCCGGTAACCAGGAAGGTGCTGGCAATAGAAGAGTAGGTATAGACGAGGAAAATACTCGCCATGGTCAGCCCGGTTAGCGCTGAATAGAGCATAAACAGGCCGGTTGCAGCGGCTCCGCTCAGCTTGTGCACCATGCCGGACAGCACAAACACCAGCCCCAGCTGCACGATAATCAGGCCGAAGAAGGTGATGCGATTGGCGAATACCAGCTCCATCACCGCCGGCGTATTCGCCGCGAACCAGGAAACAAACGCCGTTAACAGCAAGCCACAGGTCATCCAGCCGTAAACCTGCGCCATATAGACGGACAGGCCCGCGCTGGCACGCTGGACAATGGTATCGTTGGATCGTGGATATCGGTCCATGATGCTCCCCTTAATAGATGGATGAAAAGTGAGTTAAACCTCAAACAAGTCTGGCACATACCGCCCCGCCTGCGCCAGCCCGAAAGCGCGCGGATTTGTTGCTGATTGCGGCGCGATTGAGTTTAGCACTTCATCATGTGTCATTATTGGTGGGTAAATTCACCGAGGAGCTGTTGCTGGCTTTACTGCTAACCGCCTGCGGGAGAGGTAGTCCGCGTCATGACGACAGAAATCTGTTTTCTGGGAATAAAATATTAACCGTTTTTTTCCATGGTGTTGCTGACAGTGAGGAGCGCTAAAAATTAATGTTTAGGCCGATAATTTATCATTTTTCTTGAACAGCAAGCCTAAATCACAGGTAAAGGGACGGCTAAGTATATAAAAATGAGCCATATTTTTGCACCCAATTTTACCTAACGCAGACAGCTTGTGTGAACTCACCGTTTTGCAATTTATATTAAATTTATTACTTATTATCCCTGATCCACTCCCTGTTATAAACTCATGTAAAACATCAAACTCCCTCTTGGTCAGAAACTTCCTCACCTTTCTTTTGGGCGTGGGTTCGAATCTGTATGAAAACTACAATCCGCACAACTTATTTAGCAGGTGAACGATTTCCTTTCGATTAACTTTCAATGTATTAGGGTACAAAATATCAGTAAGAAGCTCCTGAAAAACCCCGCAAGTAATCATTATCATTCTCGCATGGTTATTTATTATCTCGGTCATTGATGTTTTAACGCTAAACGTACATGTCTGCCAGGAAAGGAGATCCAGAAGAACAATATCCGCCTCATTGACCTCACTACCGATAAAACTTTCGAGATTTAAACACTCCACCCTACGATTCAGCGCGGGTAAAAACCCAACCCCCGCACAGAGGAATGTATCGTCAGAGATCAGTAGAATATTCCTAAATTTCATACTGCAGATTTTATTTAACATAGCAACCTCTACCTGTCAGGTAAAAATACTCCCTTGATTAAAACTATACTCAAACTTAATTTTTTTTCAAACTATAGACATTGGGCACTTTTGGTATTAAACATCTTTCTGACGGAATATTCTTACTAAAGACGACATAAGAGAGAGCGTGTAAAATGTTACAACTATTACTTTTATTCACCTTACCTTTAATCATATTTTTCAGCATTTTATATCACTATCAAACCAAAAAAAGGAGGAAAATTTACTATAGAAATCATAACAATAAAGAGCTTGCACATATTAAAGGGCGAAGAACAAAGATTTTTTTGACGCTTATAAAGAGACTTATTGGAAAGAAATAGCCAGTTAATACCCACACCCTACCCGCTATTAAAATCTGGGGTTATGCGTTGAAATCTTGCAAAGGGGGCAATGCCCCCGCTATTAGGAGATAAACTATTTTTTTATTTTTAGGATTTTCACCAAGAAAAAATCGGCATGGTAGAGGCCAGGGTACAGATCGATACTGAATATTCCTAAATCAAGTTTTCCCGAAGCGAAAAAAACTATCAAGAAAAATAGAGTACAGCCTCGCAAGCAATGATACCGTACGGAATAGCGTTAAAATAACCAATAAGCATCACGCCTTAACCTCTCCCGGTTTCCTGATGCTATCCGCTACATTCACCTGATTGATATAACGAGAGCACATTGTCTTATTCATGCGCTATTTATTACCCACCTGAACTTTACTTCCTACTTAACACCTGACCTTGCCAATAGGAAAATAATGGACTCGGGGGAAGTCATTCGACACCCAAAGCTGGATCGTATTGATTGCCAGGGCTTTTGCCGATCTTCAGCGCTAAATTACAGCGCAAAATCACCCGCTGGGCAGCCACAACTGGCGCTTATCGCTTAACTGACGCAGGGCAAAGTGTGTTGATTATCCGAGGTCGTGACTGACAGGCAGAGTTTTATCTCACGCCGAATTTATCCAATAAATCCATCTGCCGGATAAAGATTGCTCAATGACTGCCGATAGACTGAGCAAAGGAGGTTGCAAAACAGGAAGTGACTAACGGGTACATTTTGCCACATCGGGGAAGGTCACATGCAGAGTCAGACAGTAGCAAAAAAGAGAATGAGCACCCGCACGCTGATGCTGCTCACTGGGGTATTGACAATCACCCTGGGTTTCAGCCTCACCATTGGCTTGCTGAGCTGGCAGTCGAGCCAGCAGCAGAAAAAGCTGGCGGAAGATTATCTCGGGCAGATCGCCCAGAGCCAGGCGCTATCGGTGCAGAAAGAGCTGGAGTATGCGCGCACCGTCGCAGCCGCCATGGGCCAGAGCCTGATTGCCCTACCCGCCGCGGGCATCACTGACCGCGCTCAGGCGGAACAGATTATGGTTTATGCGCTGAAGATGAACCCCAGCTATCTGTCGATGTCGGCGGTTCTCGAACCCAATGTTTTAGATGGACGCGATGCGGAGTTCGCCAGCCAGCCTGGTTCGCCGCCGGGGGGGCGCTTCTCGCGCTATGTCGATCGGGATAAAGCGGGTGCCTATCAAAGCCATCTGATGGGGACATTTCTTACCCCGGGTGATGGCGACTACTATCTGGTACCACGCAAGCTGGAACGCGACACGCTGGCCGAACCTTACAGCTTCGCCTATGAAGGCGTCCCCACCCTGCTGACCTCCGTTTCGGCGGTGATTTTTGATGATGGCAAGGTGAAAGCCGTGACCACCTCCGATATTTCACTCGCCTCGCTGCAGGAAAAAGTGAGTAAAATCAAACCGTGGCAAGGCGCAGGCTATGCCATGCTGCTCTCCACCGCCGGCAAAGTGGTTTCCAGCCCAAACAAGGACGATGCCGGTAAGCCCTATAAAGGCGAAACCGACAAGTTCAGCAGCCAGATAATCCAGCGCTACGACCCGGTTTTGGGTGAGGATGTGCTGCAAACCTGGCGTCCGATCACCGTTGGCAACAGCCAGGCTTCATGGTATCTCGGCGTTGCCGCGCCGGTGAAGCTGGTGATGGCCGCGGCGAACCGCCAGCTGATGTATGCGCTGATAATGGCGGTAATCAGTATTGTGGTGGTGTGCGGCGTGCTGGGGCTGGTGTTCAGCCGCAAAGTGGCGAAACCGATCGGCGGGGAGCCGCGTCAGGCGGCGGATATTGCGCTGGCGGTGGCAGAGGGCGATCTCAGCGCCACTATCCCGGTGAAAGAGAACGATAAGCAGAGTATTTTCTTCGCCATGCAGACCATGCAGCACCAGCTGCGCAATATGGTGGGTGAGATTATCTCCGCCAGCGACTCGGTACGTCAGGGGGCGGAAGAGATCGCCAGCGGCAACCTTGACCTCGCTTCACGCACCGAGCAACAGGCTGCGGCGCTGGAAGAGACGGCAGCCAGCATGGAGCAGTTAACCGCCACGGTGAAGCACAATGCTGATAATGCCCACCAGGCAACGGCGCTGACGGATAACGCTACCGACATCGCCCGGCGCGGCGAGCAGCTGGTGTCGCAGGTGGTGCAGATTATGCAGCAGATTGATGAGAGCTCGCAGAAGATTGGTGCTATCACCAGCATTATCAACGGCATTGCCTTCCAGACCAATATTCTGGCGCTGAACGCGGCGGTTGAAGCAGCACGCGCCGGGGAGCAGGGGCGCGGCTTTGCGGTGGTGGCGGCGGAAGTGCGCAGCCTGGCACAGCGCAGCGCCAATGCGGTGAAGGATATCTCCGCGCTGATCGCCGAATCGACCCAGCGCGTCGACCACGGGGTGGATCTGGTGCAGAGCGCCGGGAAAACCATGCAGGAGATGACGCAGGCGGTAAACTCGGTGAAGACCATTATCGGCGAGATTGTGCATGCCTCCGATGAACAGTCGCAGGGCATCGGTCAGGTGACGGTCGCGGTCAATCAGATGGATGGCGCAACGCAGCAGAACTCCGCGCTGGTGCAGCAGATGTCGGCCGCCGCCGCATCGCTGGAGGATCAGGCGAAGACGCTGGCGCAGACCGTGCAGCTGTTTAAGCTGGAAACGGCGTAACGGGGATCGAGGGCCGACCAGAAAAGCGGTCGGCCCCTACAACAGAGCGTAACCGTAAGGGCCGACCAGAAAAGCGGTCGGCCCCTACACCAGAGCGTAACCGTAGGGGCCGATCATCTTTTTCGATCGGCCCGTCAACCCGGCTGTAATCGCAGGGGCCGATCATCCTTTTCGATCGGCCCGTTACAGCAGATTACTGACGGCTGATACAGCTCTGATAACGCGTATTCACGCGCTGGGCAAACCAGGCGGTGGTCAGATTACGGGTAATTTTCGGGCTTTCCAGCTTGATGCCCGGCAGCACTTCACGCGGTAATCTTTTACCGGCGTCTTTATCCGCCAGCGCGAATACCGACTTGTACAGGTCGGTTTTCTCGAAGTCGATGCTCTCCCCTTTCTCCAGCGCCCGGCGGATCGCCCGCTCGCTGAAGTCCAGACGCTTGCCGAGGGTGCGTACCGCTTTCTCGGTTGAGCCTGCACTGTCGGACCCGTAGTTGATCAGGTCACCATCCAGCGCCAGATTGATGCCGCTCAGCCGGGATACCGCCGCCTGGAATGCGGCGTTACGGCTGGCATACCAGCCCGCGTTGAAGTCGGCAAAGCGATACAGCGGCGCAGTATAATTGGCCGGATAGCCCAGCAGATGCAGGGTGCCGAACCACATCCCACCGCGTCGGCTGAAGACTTCGCGCCGGATCGAGCCGTCAACCTGATACGGGTAGCCTTTACTGTGCGCTTCGGCAAAGGCAATGCTGACCTGCATCGGGCCGCCGGTGTGGATCGGGTTGAGATTGCCAAACAGCTTCTGCCCCATCGGCACCATATCGATAAAATCATCGAAGATCGCGCTCAGCTCTTTTTCACTGGAGACATGATCGAGGCGATCGGCATAGCTTTTGCCGTTGGGGGATTTGATCAGCAGCGCGGTGCGCACCAGGAATGATGGGATATGCAGCTGCCCTGCGCGGCGGTCAATCTCGCCCCAGGCGATTTTCGGCAGGCCGGCCACATTGGCATCGGCGCTGAAGTTGGACTCCTGCCCGGTAACGGCGATCACCGCGCACAGATTGCTGACCGAAGGGTCAATCTCCTGGCCGTTGAAGGCGACATAGATATCGCTGGCCCAGCCCTGGCGATCGCTGACGCCGGGCGGTAACAGCCGGGCGATCTGGGCTTTCACATCGGTCGGGCGCGCGGCAGGCGTGGTTTTCGACGTCGGGTTACTACAGCCCGCCAGCACCAGCAGGGCCAGCGGCGCGAGGTGTCTCAAAGAGAAACGGCTCATGAAGATCCTTAGCCAAAGAAAAGACGCAGTGTACCCTATTTTTCCCAGCGTGCGGCGGCGTCGCGGTCGCTCTGTTTAGCCTCGACCCAGCGCTCCCCGTCTGGCGTGGCTTCACGCTTCCAGAACGGCGCACGGGTTTTCAGCCGATCCATGATAAATTCCGCCGCGTCAAAGGCGGCACCACGGTGCGCGCCACTGACCCCCACCAGCACGATCTCATCGCCCGGGAACAGTTCACCCACGCGATGGATGACGGTGACGCGCTGCATTGGCCAGCGGCGGCGCGCCTCGGCTACGATCTCCGCCAGCGCTTTTTCGGTCATGCCCGGATAGTGTTCGAGGGCCAGGGCACTGACGTTATCACCAAGGTTGTGATTGCGCACTTTGCCGGTAAAGGTCACCACCGCCCCATCTTCATCGCAGGCGGCCAGCCACTGATACTCGTCGGCCATATTAAATGGTTCGCTGCCAACCCGAATTCGCGTCTCCATCTCAGCCCCCGGTGACCGGCGGGAAGAAGGCGACTTCATCCCCGGCGCGCAGCGGATGCGCCATCGGCACCAGCGTCTGATTAACCGCCGCCAGCAGCTTGCCGGACTCCAGCGCCAGCGCCCAGCGATCGCCCTTCTGCGCCAGCTCGCTGCGCAGGGCTTCTACGCTGGTAAATTCGGCGGGCAGTTCAAGGCTGGCGGTGCCAACCAGCTCGCGCACCTGGGCAAAAAACAGCACGTTAATCATGGCTCACCGCCTGAAAATCACCGGATTTCCCACCGCTCTTACTCAGCAGGCGGCACTGTTCGATGGTGATATCTTTCTGCACCGCTTTGCACATGTCGTAGATGGTCAGCGCGGCAACGGAGGCCGCGGTCAGCGCTTCCATCTCCACGCCGGTTTTCCCGGTCAGGCGGCACAGCGACTCGATGCGCACGCGGTTGTGCTGCGGCTGGGCTTCCAGCGACACTTCCACCTTGCTCAGCAGCAGCGGGTGGCAGAGCGGGATCAGCTCCCAGGTGCGTTTTGCCGCCTGGATGCCGGCAATGCGCGCCGTGGCAAAGACGTCACCCTTATGGTGGCTGCCGTCGATAATCATCTGCAGCGTCTCCGGGTGCATCACCACGAACGCTTCTGCCCGCGCTTCACGCACGGTTTCCTGTTTGGTGGAAACGTCCACCATATGCGCCTCACCGGCGGCATTAATATGAGTTAACTGAGACATTTACGGCTTCTTCACATGCGAAACAAAATTACACGGGCGAGTTCGGGCATCCAGCTGTGGCTGAATTATGCGCTCCCACGCCAGCTGACAGGCGCTGGTGGAACCGGGCACGGCGAGGATCAGCGTCTGATTGGCGACGCCAGCCACCGCGCGCGACTGGATGGTGGAGGTGCCAATATCCTCCCAGGAGATCATGCGGAACAGCTCGCCAAATCCTTCCACTTCACGATCGAACAGCGGCAGCAGCGCTTCCGGGGTGCTGTTTTTCTCATTAAAACCGGTACCGCCGTTGATCAGCACCACCTGCACATCCCTGCTGGCGATCCAGCTGGAGACCACGGCGCGAATACGGTAGCGGTTATCGGGCACGATGGCATGGTCAAGCACCTGATGCCCGGCCTCGATCGCGGCCTCCCGCAGATAGCTGCCGGAGCTGTCGCTCTCCGCCGTATGGCGGTCGGAGACGGTCAGCACCGCCACGTTAAGGGGGGTAAAATCCGTCGATGTTTTGCTCATAATCAAGTCCTTAGCTTAACCGCCGATAAATGAGAGATTCTGCGTGATGCCGGTATTGCCCTGGTGCAGGAAGTGGGTTTGCTTTTTGCTGGTCAGACTGCTGGCGATACGCGCCTGCAGTTCCGCCTGCTGGCTGTCATCCGCCAGCAGATCTCTGAGCGGTACGCCGCTCTCACCAAACAGGCAGAGATGCAGATTGCCAATCGCCGACACGCGCAGGCGGTTACAGCTGGCACAGAAGTCCTTTTCATACGGCATAATCAGGCCAATTTCACCCTGATAGTCGGCATGCCGGAATACCTGCGCCGGGCCGTCACTGCGCGCGCGCGCCTGACGCACCCAGCCCTGCTGCAGCAGCTGGTCGCGGATCACTTCGCCAGAAACGTGATGTTTGCGGAACAGCGCCCCGCCGTCACCGGTTTCCATCAGCTCAATAAAACGCAGCTGGATCGGGCGCGTGCGCACCCAGGCAAGAAAGGTATCCAGGCTGTGGTGATTCACGTCGCGCATCAGCACGGTATTGACCTTCACCTTGCTGAACCCGGCGTCAAAAGCGGCATCGATACCGCGCATCACCTGATGAAATTTGTCCTGGCCGGTAATGGCGTGGAACTGGCGCGCATCAAGGCTGTCGATACTGACGTTGAGTGCGGTCAGCCCGGCAGCCCGCCACTCGGCAACATCGCGCTGCAGGCGATAGCCGTTAGTGGTCACCGCCAGCTGGCGAATAGAGGGGTTGTCGCGCACCGCCGCAATGATGTCCGTAAAGTCACGGCGCATTGAAGGCTCGCCGCCGGTCAGGCGCACTTTTTCGGTGCCCGCAGCGGCGAACGCCCGCGTGACGCGACGGATTTCATCCAGCGACAGGAAGCTTTTGTTCTGAATACCCTGTGGTTTATAACCGTCAGGCAGACAGTATGTGCAACGGAAGTTGCATACATCGGTGATCGACAGACGCAGGTAATAGAACCTGCGGTCGAAACTATCAGCAAATTGTGGCACCAGAACACCTTTCCAAAGAGGGGAGATGCAGTCATTTCTTTCTGCACCCTGGCAACTCGGGGTTGCGGCCAGGAGACCGTATCCAGCAGGACTTAGGTATCAGGGCTTAAGTGTGATTTACCGGACATCGGTAAACCATGGTTTAAAAATTTTAGCGCTTCTGACTACGCGATACCAGAACAGAGTTTCGCTATATACTTTGAGATATAACGTTTTTTCCCGGCATTTTAACACCCGTTTAGCGTAAAATAGCTTTTATCAACGTTTCAACCATGATGATGACAATAACTATGCGCAATCGCACTTTAGCTGACCTCGACCGCGTGGTGGCATTAGGCGGCGGGCACGGCCTGGGTCGTGTGATGTCCGCACTTTCTCCGCTGGGTTCCCGCCTTACCGGCATTGTGACCACCACGGATAATGGCGGCTCCACCGGGCGCATTCGCCGCTCGGAAGGCGGTATTGCCTGGGGTGATATGCGTAACTGCCTTAACCAGCTGATCGCCGAGCCGAGCGTGGCCTCGGCAATGTTTGAGTATCGCTTTGCCGGTAACGGCGAGCTGGCCGGCCATAATCTCGGCAACCTGATGCTGAAGGCGCTCGATCATCTCAGCGTGCGCCCGTTTGAGGCGATAAACCTGATCCGCAATCTGCTGAAGGTGGATGCGTTTCTTATCCCGATGTCAGAGCAGCCCGTCGACCTGGTGGCGCTGGATAGCGAGGGTCACCTGGTTTATGGCGAGACTGAAATTGACCAGCTGACCCAGCCGCCGCAGGAGTTAATGCTCTCCCCTGCCGTCAGCGCCACGCGTGAAGCGGTAGAAGCGATTGGCGAAGCCGACCTGATCCTGATTGGCCCCGGCAGTTTCTATACCAGCCTGATGCCGGTGCTGCTGCTGCCGGAAATCGCCCAGGCGCTGCGCCGTACCCCGGCGACGATGGTGTTTATTGGCAATCTCGGTAAAGAGCTCAGCCCGGCAGCAGCACAGCTGACGGTGGTGGATAAGCTGGCGATGATGGAGAAGGCGATCGGTAAACGGGTGATTGATGCGCTGGTGCTGGGGCCGAAGGTTGACAGCAGCCATCTGAGCGACCGCATGGTGATTCAGGAGCCGCTGGAGGCCGGAGATATTCCCTATCGCCACGACCGCCAGCTGCTGCGCCTGGCGCTGGAGCACGCGGTGCAGGCGATGGTATAGGCCATTTCGAAACGACGCGCCATCGCGTAGGGGCGAGGCATGCCTCGCCCGAACTGAACCGGGTCAGGCATGCCTCGCCCGAACAGCAACAGGGTCAGGCTTGCCTGACCCCTACGAAAATCAGCCCAGCCTGTTACGATGCGGCGATAAACAGCTCGCGCACCTGGTGCAGCTGGTCACGCACCTGGGCGGCCTCTTCAAACTCCAGATTCTGCGCGTGCTGCTGCATCTGCGCTTCCAGCTGGTGAATGCGCTTCTGCAGCCCGGCTGGCGACAGATCGACATAGGTCGCATCATCTTCCACCAGGCTCTTACCTTTCATATTGCGCGGCTTAGCTTTGTTCTTCGCCAGCCCCTGGCCCAGCTCAAGAATATCGGCAATTTTCTTGTTCAGCCCCTGCGGTACAATGCCGTTCTCCTTGTTGTACTGCTCCTGTTTCTCGCGGCGACGCTCGGTTTCGCCTATAGCGCGCTCCATCGACGGGGTGATCTTATCACCGTAGAGAATCGCTTTACCGTTGAGGTTACGTGCGGCGCGGCCAATGGTCTGGATCAGCGAGCGTTCGGAGCGCAGGAAGCCCTCTTTATCGGCATCGAGGATTGCCACCAGCGACACTTCCGGCATATCCAGCCCTTCTCGCAGCAGGTTAATCCCCACCAGCACGTCAAATTTACCGAGGCGCAAATCGCGAATGATCTCAACACGCTCAACGGTATCAATATCCGAGTGCAGATAGCGCACGCGCTCGCCGTGCTCCGTCAGGTATTCGGTTAAATCTTCCGCCATGCGTTTGGTCAGCACCGTGACCAGCACGCGCTCGTTAATCTGCACGCGCTTGCGGATCTCCGACAGCAGGTCATCCACCTGGGTACCCACCGGGCGCACTTCGACAATCGGGTCGAGCAGGCCGGTTGGGCGCACCACCTGGTCAATCACATCGCCGCCGGATTTCTCCAGCTCATAATTGCCCGGCGTAGCGGAGACGTAAATAGTCTGCGGCGCCAGCGCCTCAAACTCTTCAAACTTCATCGGGCGGTTGTCCAGCGCCGACGGCAGGCGGAAGCCATACTCGACCAGCGTCTCTTTGCGCGAGCGGTCGCCTTTGTACATCCCGCCAATCTGCGGAATAGTGACGTGGGATTCGTCAATCACCAGCAGACCATCGGCAGGCAGGTAGTCAAACAGCGTGGGCGGTGCTTCGCCAGGACCGCGCCCGGAGAGGTAGCGCGAGTAGTTTTCGATACCGGAGCAGTAGCCCAGCTCGTTCATCATTTCGAGGTCAAACTGGGTGCGCTGGCTGATGCGCTGCTCTTCCAGCAGCTTGTTGTTTTCCAGCAGCACCTTTTTGCGCTCCGCCAGTTCAACTTTAATCTCTTCCATCGCCTGCACAATGCGCTCACGCGGCGTGACGTAGTGCGTTTTCGGGTAGATGGTGTAGCGCGGGATCACCGACTCAATCTGACCGGTCAGCGGGTCGAAAATTGAGAGCCGCTCAACCTCTTCATCAAACAGCTCCACGCGCAGCGCGTAGTCGTCCGACTCTGCCGGGAAGATGTCTATCACCTCTCCGCGCACGCGGAACGTTCCGCGCTGGAATGCCTGGTCGTTACGCGTGTACTGCAGCTCCGCCAGGCGGCGCAGGATGGCGCGCTGGTCAATCACCATACCGCGCGTCAGGTGCAGCATCATTTTGAGGTAGAGGTCAGGGTCGCCAAGGCCGTAAATCGCAGAAACGGAGGAGACCACGATAACGTCGCGCCGCTCCAGCAGGGCTTTAGTGGCGGAAAGACGCATTTGCTCGATATGTTCGTTAACCGAGGCATCTTTCTCAATAAAGGTGTCGGAGCTGGGCACATAGGCTTCCGGCTGGTAGTAGTCGTAATACGAGACGAAGTATTCCACGGCGTTATCAGGGAAAAACTCTTTCATCTCGCCGTACAGCTGCGCCGCCAGCGTCTTGTTAGGGGCCAGCACCATGGTCGGGCGGTTCAGGTCGGCAATCACGTTGGCGACGGTGAAGGTTTTACCGGATCCGGTCACGCCCAGCAGCGTCTGATGGGCAAGACCATCTTCCAGCCCCTCTTCAAGGCGTCGAATCGCCTCAGGCTGATCGCCAGATGGTTTGAAATCGGAGTTGAGTTTAAAGACTTTGCTCATTGAAGGGCTACCTGAAAAATGAAGTGCGCGAACCGGACTGTAATTCTACTCTGCCCTGACGATTTTGCCAGCAAAAAAGACTGGATAAAATTACAGTTGTTTTGCATGATGCATCAGAAGAGAGCCCGTCTGCACTTTTGCCGCCCGTTGCGCAAACGAATGCGCAAAACAGGCGTCGAGGTTATCCCCAAATGCTTTACGCTTTTAACATTTGTCAATAGCCTGCTGACAAATCTGACCCGGCGCTTATCAGGAATATTCCAGTGGCTTGATTTTAATTAACTAATTGATTTTAATCATTTATATAAAGAAGCCGAGTTTCGCACCAACCCGTGCGCAAGCCGCGTCCGCTCTCGCCTTGCGCGGGTTTTCACACTCTAATGCACAAGGTTATCCACAGGAATGGTGGATAACTGTTTTCAGCGCTTGAGGCGTCTGATGTGTATAAATCGTCCCCACGCTGCGATCGACCCGCCAAATATTTTTTTTTGCTTTATTTTTACCCCCGCCAGCGGGGATTTCGCCAGGCATTGGCCATGTTATGCACCGCGCATTCAATCAGCCGGGCACGTTTTATTCTCCCCGCCTGACTCTCACTGCCATTTCGCGTGGCAGCTGCACCATAAATGATTAACCCGCGGCACTGGTCCGGTGCAGCACGCTGCTTACTGCAGGAAATTGTTTAGCCGCGCTGACCAATAACTGCGGATGAATGTTATCAGTTTGTCTCTTTTTTTACTTTTTTCCGCCGTTCACCACCTCTGGCCCACTAATTGCAAGTACTCACTGGTTAGTCCATACCGCCTCACGCTTGCAGCTTGCATAACACCAGAGCGAGGAGCACAAAACCGCGGGTACTTCATAGCGAGATACCGGACTGTTTGCCAGACGACAAAGAGCGGGAGCAATACAGGTGCGATCGAAAACTGTCTGAAGGAGAGTGCAGATGCTCAGCTTACGTTCTATTAATCAATTTTATGGGCAGAACCACATATTGTGGGATGTTGATCTCGATCTGCCACCTGGCACCTGTACCGGCATCCTCGGGCAGCCCGGCATGGGAAAAACCACGCTGGTCAACTGCATCATGGGGCATTTGCCGATTAACAGCGGCTCGATGATCTGGCAGGAAGATAACGGCCCACCGCAGGACCTGCTGCTGCAGCCGGTGGAAAAACGCGCCTCGCTGGGGATAGGCTATGTTCCGCAGGGGCGACACATCTTTTCGCAGATGAGTATTGAAGAGAACCTGCAAATCGCCCTGCTGGCCGGTGCCGGTATGGAACGCCACCGGGCTATCCCCCAGATGGTGTATGACCTGTTCCCGGCGCTCTATTCGCTGCGTCATCAGCGCAGCGGCGAGCTGCCGATCGACCAGCAGCAGCAGCTGGCGCTGGCGCGTGCGCTGGTACTGCAGCCGAAGCTGCTGATTTTGGATGAGCCGACCGAAGGCATGTCGCCCTGGCTGGAAGAGGAGATGGGCAACCTGATCCATCGCCTGAATCATGATTTCGGGATGACCATTTTGCTGCTGGAGCAGCGCCTGTCGTTTATTCGCCGCGTGGCTGACTACTTCCTGCTGCTGCACCGCGGGCGCAACGTGGCGCACGGCACGGTGGCACAGCTGGATGAGAGCATGGTGAATACCTGGCTGACGGTGTGAGGTTTGCGGGGCGGTGTGAAGTTTGCGGGGCGGTGTGAAGTTTGCGGGACGGGCATGCCCGTCCCCTACGATGTGCGTAGGGGGCAGGCATGCCTGACCCGTTTACGGCAAGGTAATAAACCGCCCCACCTCATCAAACCCCTCTCCACCCGGCAGATGCGGGATCTCGCCCAGCAGCGGTGCCGGGATCGTGCGGGTTAACGTCGCCATATACTCCTGGTGACGTTTACCCGCAGGCAGCACGCCGTTGGCAATCCAACCCGCCAGCTGCAGCCCGCTGGCCTGAATCGCCTGCGCGGTGAGTAAGGCGTGATTAATACAGCCCAGCTTAACACCCACCACCAGAATCACCGGCAGCTGCTCCTGCACCACCCAGTCGGCAAAGGTCAGACTTTCCGACAGCGGCGTGAACCAGCCACCGGCCCCTTCGGTCAGCACCCAGTCAGCCTGTTGTGCAACCGTCTCCAGCCCGGCAGAGAGCTGGCGGGCGCTGATCGGGCGCTGCTCTTCGGCGCTGACAATATGCGGCGAGGTCGGCTCGATAAACGCCAGCGGGTTGACCTGCTGATACGGCAGCCAGACGCTGGCAGTGCGCTGCAGCGCCAGCGCATCACTGTTGCGCACGCCCTGAGGCGTCACCTCACAGCCGGAGGCCACCGGCTTGTAGCCTGCACAGCGCCATCCCGCGGCTTTCGCCGCCTGCAACAGTGCACAGCTGGCCACTGTCTTCCCCACTTCCGTATCCGTACCGGTGACAAACCAGCGCTTACTCACACTCAATCACTCCTGATACCAGTTGATAACTCAGCAGGCAGCCGCGTTCATCGCGCGGCCAGACCTGCTCCAGCCGCTGCAGCGCGCCACGGCTCAACGCCAGCGCATCGCGCCCCTGATGCAGATGGGTGGCGCCGATGCCCTTCAGGGAACGCAGCGCGCTGAGCACGTCCGCAAACGCCAGCGTCAGGGGATAGCACTCGAGCGACAGCCGCATGCCGCGGGCCGCCTCTGCAATCATCTCTGGCGTGGCAAAGCGGTTGACCGGCGCACAGCGCCCCAGCTGCTGCCAGGCTTGCTGCAGCTCACTCAGCGACCCGGCGAGCAGCGTGGAAAACAGCACCTGCCCGCCGGGGCGCGTGACGCGCTGCAGCTCGCGCAGCGCCTGCGGCAGCGAACTGCACCACTGCACCGCCAGGTTGCTCCAGCTGCGGTCAAAGTGGTTATCGGCAAACGGCAGCGCCTCAATGTCGCCCAGCTGATAATGGTGCGCAGCCTGCGCGGCAGCGGCCTGACGCAGCATATCCGCGGAGAGATCCAGCGCGGTGACGGCATGCCCGTTTTCACGCCAGCGCTGGCTGAACCAGCCAGTGCCGCAGCCGGCATCCAGCACCTCCAGCTCCTGCCCGGGGCGCGCCAGCTGCATCAGGCGTTCTCCGCACTGGCGCTGTAGCTCCGCATGCTGGTTATAGCTGTGCGCGGCCCGGCCAAACGCCGCCGCCACCGCCTGTTTATTGACCATTTGCAGCATGCAGCACCTCCAGCAGGGCATCGATATCGGAATCGTGGTGCGCCGCGCTGAGGGTGATGCGCAGCCGTGAGGTGCCGGGCGGTACGGTCGGCGGGCGGATGGCACTCACCCAGCAGCCCGCCGCGCGTAGCCTTTGTGCCAGCGCGAGGGCTGCCTGCTCATCGCCGACCATCAGCGGTTGGATGGCGCTGTCCGATGCGGCCAGCTTCCAGCGCAAGCCGCTGGCGTGCTGGCGAAAATAGCCAATATTATCCCTCAGCCTTTGCCGCTGCTCATCGCCCTGCTGCACGCAGACCAGTGCCGCCTGCAACGCACAGATCTGCGCTGGCGGCATGGCAGTGCTGTAGATCAGGTGACGGGCAAACTGCAGCAGATATTCCGCGGTGGCGTCATCGCACAGCAGCGCCGCGCCGCTGACGCCAAAAGCTTTGCCAAAGGTGACGATCAGCAGCTGCGGTTTCACCCCCTGCTGCCAGCAGCTGCCGCGCCCCTGTTCGCCGCAGACGCCAATACCGTGCGCATCATCCACCAGCAGCCAGCTGTTGTGCCGCTGAGCCAGCTGCTGCAGCGCCGCCAGCGGGGCGCGGTCGCCATCCATGCTGAACAGCCCTTCGGTGACCACCAGCGTCTCCCCACTGCCCGCCGTGGCCAGCAGGGAAGCCAGCGCGGGCGGCTGATTGTGGCTAAAACGGCGCAGCGTGGCCGGGCAGAGGCTGGCGGCTTCCAGCAGCGAGGCGTGGCACAGCTTATCGGCAAAGATACGATCGTCTTTGGCCATCATCGCGCTAATCACCGCCTGGTTAGCGGCAAAGCCGGAGATAAACAGCAGCGCGCGCGAGTAGCTCAGCCACTCTGCCAGCTGCTGCTCAAACTCCGCCTGCGGGGCGCGATAGCCGGTAACGTGCGCTGAACCGCCCGCGCCCACGCCATAGCGGGCCGCGCCCTGCTGCCAGGCGGCCACAATGCGCGCATCGTGGCTCAGCCCGAGGTAGTCGTTGGCAGAGAAATTGCGGTAATCATGGCCGTCGACCCGCAGGCTGCGCGCATCGGCGTATTCGTTCACCTGCCGCTGGCGATACTGGCCGTGCAGGCGGCGGGTTTCCAGCGCCTGCTTCATTCGCTGTGACCAGGCCATTATCGTGCCGCGTTGTAAAACAGGTCGTTATCGGCCGTCATCAGCTGCGCCGCCAGCGCCTGCTGCTGTTCGTTATCGCCGCGGTGGGTCTCCGTATGCTGCGGGTTGAGACCCAGCTTGCGGAACAGCAGCAGATCTTTGTCCTCCTCCGGGTTCGGCGTGGTGAGCAGCTTACAGCCGTAGAAGATCGAGTTGGCGCCGGCCATAAAGCACATCGCCTGAGTCTGTTCGCTCATCTGCTCGCGCCCGGCGGAGAGCCGCACATGGGAGCCAGGCATCATGATGCGCGCCACCGCGATGGTCCGCACAAAATCAAACGGATCGACGTCATCGTTATCCGCCAGCGGCGTACCTTTCACCTTGACCAGCATGTTGATCGGCACGCTCTCCGGCGGGGTGGGCAGGTTCGCCAGCTGTACCAGTAGCCCGGCGCGGTCGCTGACCGTTTCGCCCAATCCGACAATGCCGCCGGAGCAGACTTTAATCCCGGCATCGCGCACCTTGCCCAGCGTATCCAGGCGCTCCTGGTAGCTGCGCGTGGTGATAATGCTGCCGTAGAATTCCGGCGAGGTGTCAAGGTTATGGTTATAGAAATCCAGCCCGGCATCGGCCAGTCGCTGCGCCTGCTGCTCGCTCAGCGACCCCAGCGTCATGCAGGTTTCCAGCCCCATCGCTTTCACGCCCTGCACCATCTTTTCCAGATACGGCATATCGCGCTCGTGCGGATTTTTCCACGCCGCCCCCATGCAGAAACGGCCGGAGCCGGCGGCCTTGGCCTTGCGCGCCGAGATCAGCACCTCCTCCACTTCCATCAGGCGCTCGGACTCCAGCCCGGTTTTGTAGCGCGCGCTCTGCGGACAGTATTTGCAGTCCTCAGGACAGGCGCCGGTTTTGATCGACAGCAGCGTACTGACCTGCACCTGGCGCGGGTCGAAATGCTGGCGGTGTACCTGCTGCGCCTCAAACATCAGTTCGAGAAAGGGTTTTTCAAACAGCGCCTGCGCCTGAGAAATAGTCCAACGATGTGCCATTGCTTGCTCCAAAAAAGTCTGTCATTTGTCTTCACGGCCTGGTTATACTTGTAAACTAAATATTTTATTTTTGGTTTACAAGTGATTTTATGACCCCAGCCGATCTTGCCTTTGACCGTGACCACATCTGGCATCCGTACACCTCGATGTCCGCGCCGTTGCCCTGCTACCCGATCGTCGCCGCGCAGGAGACCTCGCTACAGCTGGCCGACGGGCGCCAGCTGGTCGACGGCATGTCGTCCTGGTGGGCGGCGATCCACGGTTATAACCATCCGCGCCTCAACCGGGCGCTGCAGGCGCAGATGGCGCAGATGTCACACGTGATGTTTGGCGGCATAACCCATCCGGCGGCGGTGGCGCTGTGCCGCAGGCTACTGGCCATGGTGCCGCAGAACTTGCAGTGCGTGTTTTTGGCGGATTCCGGCTCGGTGGCGGTGGAGGTGGCGATGAAAATGGCGCTGCAATACTGGCAGGCGCGCGGTGAAAAGCGGCAGCGGTTTCTCACCCTGCGCCACGGCTATCACGGCGATACCTTCGCGGCGATGTCGGTGTGCGACCCGCAAAACTCGATGCACAGCCTGTATCAGGGCTATCTGCCCGAGCATCTGTTTGCCCCGGCCCCGGCCTGCCGCTTTGACGATGAGTGGCAGGAGAGCGATGCCGATGCGCTGGAGCAGCTGATCGTGGCGCATCATCAGCAGATCGGCGCCGTCATCCTCGAACCGATCGTACAGGGCGCGGGCGGGATGCGCTTTTATCATCCGCGCTATCTGCAACGGGTGCGCGCGCTGTGCGACCGCTATTCGCTGCTGCTGATTGCCGATGAGATCGCCACCGGTTTTGGCCGCACCGGCAGGCTGTTTGCCTGTGAACACGCGCAGATCGCCCCGGATATTCTCTGCGTTGGAAAAGCGCTAACCGGCGGCTGCATGACGCTCTCCGCCACGCTGACCAGCCGCCATGTGGCCGATACCATCAGCCAGGGCACTGCCGGCTGCTTTATGCACGGGCCAACCTTTATGGGCAATCCGCTGGCCTGCGCGGTGGCCGCCGAAAGCCTGGCGATACTGCAGGAGAACCACTGGCCTGCTCAGGTCGCCGCAATTGAAAGCCAGCTGGCCGCCGCGCTGCTGCCGTTGCGCGACCACCCTGCCGTGGCGGACGTGCGGGTGCTGGGCGCGATTGGCGTGGTAGAGACGCAGCGACCGGTGAATATGGCGGCGATGCAGCAGTTCTTTGTCGAACAGGGCGTGTGGATCCGTCCGTTTGGTCGCCTGATCTACCTGATGCCGCCCTATATCATCTCCCCGGCGGCGCTGGCGCAGTTAACGCACGCCATCAGTGAAGCTATTGCTTATCCGGCCCTGTTTAATTAATCAGGATCGGCTCACCCTCCCGGCAGGCAAAAGCGTGATGCGCTACGCTTTTAGAACGTTTTTAAGCGGCACTACTGCCGCATTAAGAAATCGGAGGAACTATGCCACAAGATAAACAGACCAACCGCCGCCTGCTGCTGGCCTCACGCCCGCACGGTGCGCCGACCGAGGCGAACTTCCGCCTGGAATCTCAGCACGTGCCGCAGCCCGCTCAGGGACAGGTGCTGCTGCGCACCGTCTGGCTCTCCCTCGACCCTTACATGCGCGGGCGCATGAGCGACGCCCCTTCCTACGTTCCGCCGGTCGCGCTGAATGAGGTGATGTGCGGCGGCACGGTAGCGATTGTTGAGCGTTCAGAAAATCCTGATTTCAGCGCGGGCGACTGGGTGGTGAGCGGCAACGGCTGGCAGGATTTCGCGCTGTCTGACGGGCGAGACCTGCTTAAGCTCAGCGGCCCGGTGCTGGAACACCCTTCCTGGGCGCTGGGCATGTTGGGCATGCCGGGCTTCACCGCCTATATGGGCCTGCTGGATATCGGTAACCCGCAGCCGGGCGAGACGGTGGTGGTCGCGGCCGCCACGGGGGCTGTCGGTTCGCTGGTCGGGCAGATCGCCAAAATCAAGGGCTGCCACGTGGTCGGGATTGCGGGCGGTGCGGAGAAATGCCGCTACGCCGAAGAGAAGCTGGGCTTCGACCGCTGCCTGGATCACCGCGATGCCAATCTGGAACAGCAGCTGAAGCGCCACTGCCCGGATGGTATCGATGTCTACTTTGAAAGCGTCGGTGGGCGGGTATTCGATGCGATATTACCTCTGATGAATACCAAAGGGCGCATCCCGGTCTGCGGGCTGATAGCTGACTACAACAGCACCGGCGTTCCTGCCGGCCCTGACCGTCTGCCGCTGCTGCAAAGTGCGATCCTGCGCAAACGCCTGCGCGTGCAGGGCTTTATCATTAACCAGGACTACGGCCACCGCTTTGACGAGTTTTTCCGCCAGATGAGCCAGTGGGTGGCGGAAGATCGCCTGGTGTTCCGCGAACATATTGTCGACGGTCTGGATAAGGCACCAGAAACCTTTATCGGCATGCTGCAGGGGGAAAACTTCGGCAAGGTGGTCATTCGCGTTGCGGGGGATCGGCCGTGAGGATCCTGATGGTATTAACCTCCCACGATAAGCTGGGCGATAGCGGTAAAAAGACCGGCTTCTGGCTGGAGGAGTTCGCCGCGCCGTACTATGTCTTTTTTGACGCCCATATCAATGTGGTGCTGGCTTCTCCCGCCGGGGGGCAGCCGCCGCTCGATCCGGTCAGCGACGCCCCGGATGCACAAACTCCCGATACCGAACGCTTCCGCCAGGACCCCATTGCTCAGCAGGCGCTGGCCAATACGCAGCAGCTGAAAAATATCGATCCCGGCCATTACGATGCGGTGTTCTACCCCGGAGGCCACGGCCCGCTGTGGGACTTAGCGGAAGATGAAGCCAGTATTGCTTTAATCGAAACGCTGTTCGCCAACGGTAAACCGGTTGCCGCCGTCTGCCACGCGCCGGGCGTGCTGCGCCACGCCAGGAAACCGGACGGTACGCCGCTGGTGGCGGGCAAACGGGTGACCGGCTTTACCAACAGCGAGGAGCATGCCGTTGGGCTGACGAATGTGGTACCTTTTTTGGTTGAGGACGAGCTGAAAAAGCTTGGCGGCCAGTTTGAACACACGGATAACTGGGGTGTTTATGTGCTGACCGACGGCCACCTGGTCACCGGACAAAACCCGGCCTCCTCCGCTGCTGCGGCCGAAGAGCTGCTGAAGTTGTTACATCAATAATTGCTAACCAAAATAGTTGAGGTTGCATCAAGGCGACAAGAGAATGACAAATCGCTGTTTACAGCGGCCCCATCAGGGGTGAGGGCCAGGGATGGCCCGAATAACAAGCGCAGTTAACGCAGATGCAGCCTCAAATATGAAAGTTAAGGAGATGGAATGAAGCTTTTGAGTCACGATTTTAACGACGGCGATAAGCTGCCGGAGCGCCAGGTATTGAATGCGATGGGTTATCAGGGTGATAACCTGTCGCCGCACCTGAAGTGGGATGACGTGCCTGCCGGCACCAAAAGTTTTGTTATCACCTGTTATGACCCCGATGCCCCCACCGGCTCCGGCTGGTGGCACTGGGTGGTGGCGAACCTGCCAGCCGGGGTGCGCGAGCTTCCGCAGGGCGCCGGTTCCGGCAAAGCGGAGCTGCCAGCCGGCGCGGTGCAGACGCGCACCGATTTCGGCAGCGCAGGTTACGGCGGCGCGGCACCGCCGAAAGGCGAATCGCACCGTTATATCTTTACCGTGCATGCCATTGATGTAGAGACGCTGGAGGTGGATGAGAACGCCAGTGGCGCTATGGTCGGTTTCAACGTGCATTTCCATTCGCTGGGCAGCGCTTCCATTACGGCGATCTATTCGTAGTTAAGCTGGATGGACGGGTTGGCTTAAGACCTGTAGGGGCGGACCGCTGTTTGGGTCCGCCCTTTTGCGTTGCGCCGCTGCCTGATGAGAGAATTAACGCAGGCTCCAGGCATGCGTGGATCTGTCATGAATATTCGAGAATTAACGTAGGGTCCAGGCATGCCTGGATCCGTCATGAATGTTCGAGAATTAACGTAGGGTCCAGGCATGCCTGGACCGGCCGGGTCATGACCCGCCCCTACAGCGATACCCGTACTACCGGTAATAAGCCAGTGAGTGAATCACCACCCACATCGGGCCCTGACCAACCGCGCTGCCCACATTCGGAAGTGCGATCATGAAAATAACTACCGTGAAACCCAAGCCCATCACGGCCCACCATCATACCTTCGTTGCTGCGCAAACTTTGCAAAAAGCGTAACCGTGTCAATTAACTTTTCGCCCAAGATGAAATTCATTTTGCTGATTTGCATAGCTTCTCGAGCTGTCTTCCAGATTCTACACAGGACTAAAATAAGTGCTGGCAATCAATACAGTGAAGCGTAAATTACCTCCATCGACTGCGGTCGGTCAGGATTGGCGTCCTGAATACAAGAAAACTAAGAGACGCGTTCTATGCGTCTTTTATGTCATAATCCAGGCTTACCAAATCATGGTGGGCTGGATGGGGGCTTCTGCAGAAGCGCCGATTTTCTCTTGTGTCGGTACGCCAACTCTGTTCAGCCTGCCACCATGAAATTGGCGTTTTATGGGGCAGTGTTTTACAACACAAGAGGATACCCCCATGAATAAACTCATTTCGTTTATTTCAATTCTGATCGCTTCAATACACCACTCTTATTTCTTGGGAGGTGTGAAATGAACCACGGTTACGCAGATATATCTACCCTCGATAATAACGAACTGTGCGATCAGTGCCGCGCGCTGGTGTTTGCCATTACTAAGTTAACCTGTCCAATAACACGCGATACCCTGCTATGGGTACTGGCAGATCGGCTGGATATGCTGGGGTTACGGTTTGAGCAGCAGGAGGCGCTGCTGGATCTGTCATGAATGTTCGAGAATTAACGTAGGGTCCAGGCATGCCTGGACCGGGCGGGGGCTGGCCCCCCCCTACAGCGATTCCCGTGCATGCCTGACCGCTACGGGCATTAAGCCAGTGAGTGAATCACCACCCACATCGGGCCCTGGCCGACCGCGTAGCGCGCCAGCGGCTGCAGCAGGCCACGATCGGAAGTGATTTTGTACACCTCAATATGATGCGACTTCTGCCCTGCCGCCACCAGATACTGGCCGCTGCGATCGATATTAAAACCGCGTGGCTGGGTTTCGGTTGGCTGATAGCCTTCAATCGTTAACGCCGCGCCGTCGGCGCTGATGCTGAACACGGTAATCAGGCTGGCGGTACGGTCACAGCTGTACAGATGGCGACCATCCGGGGTGATATGAATATCTGCCGCCCAGCGCGTGCCGCTAAAGCCTTCCGGCATCATATCCAGGCTCTGCACCTTCTGCACTTCGCTGGCGCTGATGTCCCAGACGTCGACGCTGCTGTCCAGTTCGTTGACGCAGTAGGCGTAACGCTGGTTCGGGTGGAACACCATATGGCGCGGACCGGCACCTTTGGTGGTGCTGACTTCCGCCTGCGGGCGTGGCGTCAGCTTGCCGTCTTCACCCAGCGTAAACAGGCAGATGCGGTCCTGCTTCAGCGCCGGAACAAACAGCGTGTTGTTACCGAGATCGATATTGGCAGAGTGGCAGCCTTCCAGCCCGTTCACCACCTCCAGCGGCGCACCCGGCAGGCCATCGGCAGCAATCGGGCTGACGCTAACGCAGGCATCGTTATAGGAGCCCACGAAAATAAAGCGCCCGTTACGGTCGGTAGAAATATGCGTCGGGCTGCCAGGCAGCGGCGCATGGCCGGCTTCTTTCAGCTTACCTTCGGCATCAATCTTATAGGCCACCACGCGAAAATCCGGGCGCACGCCAACATACAGAAACGCTTTGTCCGGGCTGACCACCATTGGCTGAACCTGGCCCGGTGCATCAACCACCTGCAGCAGCGTCAGTGCGCCGTCATCATGCAACTGCCAGGCGTGGATCTGATGGCTTTCCGGGCTGGCGGTATAAACAACTTGTTTCATGAATGCTCCTTGTTCTGAACGGGAAATCAGGTGAATGGATTATTGCACCGCCAGTTTTAAAGCTGGCGTCACAAGGTGTACACTTACTGGCTTACTTCGAGTCACGGAATCGCACATGAGCTATCGCATCATCGCCCTCGATCTGGACGGCACGCTGTTAACCCCGACGAAAACCATTCTGCCAGAATCGCTTGCCGCGCTGAAAAAAGCGCAGCAGGCGGGAATAAAAATCCTGATCGTGACCGGTCGCCATCACGTTGCCATCCACCCTTTTTATCAGGCACTGGCGCTCGATACACCTGCAATCTGCTGTAATGGCACTTATTTGTATGATTATCAGACTAAAACGGTGCTCGAGAGCGATCCGCTGCCGCAGGAGCAGGCGCTGCGCGTCGTGGAGATGCTGGACGACGCGGGCATCCACGGCCTGCTGTATGTCGATAATGCCATGCTGTATCAGGCTGAAACCGGCCACGTGACGCGCACCATTAACTGGGGACTGTCGCTGCCGGAACACCAGCGCCCGACATTCTTACAGGTTGACAGCCTGGCCGACGCGGCACGCCGTGCTGAATCGATCTGGAAATTTGCCCTGTCCCATGCAGACACCGACGCGCTGCAGCAGTTCGCGCAGAAAGTTGAAGCTGAAATGGGGCTGGCCTGCGAGTGGTCCTGGCATGACCAGGTGGATATTGCCAAAGCGGGCAACAGCAAAGGCAAGCGCCTGGCGCAGTGGGTAGCCGCGAACGGCTACCAGATGAGCGAGGTGATTGCGTTCGGCGATAACTATAACGATCTCAGCATGCTGGAAACCGTTGGCTTAGGCGTGGCGATGGGCAATGCGGACGATGCTATTAAAGCGCGGGCGAAACGCGTCATTGGCACCAACCTTGAAAGCGGAATTGCCGATACCCTTTACCGCGAAGTGCTGTAATCAGAGCGTGTCGATCAGGTGGTGATCGACACGCTTTTGATTTGCGCATATAGCCACATATTGGGCTTAATCATCAGTTCATCGCGCGCCCAGGGCGTGATGCGCGCCCACAGCTCGCTCTGCCCCACCAGCAGCTTAACTTCGATCTGATTGTCGATCTCCAGCAGTTCTGCCACCTTCGCCGGGATCACGTTGCGAATGCTGCTGTTGACCGGGGGTTTTAATATCAGCGAAACATCCGCCGACTGAATGCGAATGCGCAGCGGGGTGCCCTGCGACGCATCCACCCGGTTTACCCAGATATGCTGATCGCCCAGCGACAGTGCGGTCATCTGGTAGTGAGGATGCTGCTCCAGCACCATCACGCGCAGGATACTGCTCTGGTCACTTCTTGGCAGCCACGGGCGCATCGCGCTGCTGGCCCAGACGCGCTCCAGCGGGCCAAAGGCTTTCACCTCACCTTTATCCAGCACCATCACGTTATCCGCCAGATGCAGCAGTTCGTCGAGGCTGTGGCTGACGTAAAGGATCGGCGTTTCCACCTGACGCGCCAGCGTCTGCAGCCAGGCTAGCAGCTCGCGCTTGCGCGGCAGATCCAGCGAGGCCAGTGGCTCATCCATCAGCAGGATTTCCGGCGCGCTCAGCAGCGCACGGCCGATCGCCACGCGCTGTTTTTCGCCGCCGGACAGCGACCACGGATAGCGATCCAGCAGCGCTTCAATACCCAGCAGCCGCACCAGCGAATCGAACTGCGCGCGCATCGACCTGGCCATGCCATATTCCAGATTGCCGCGCACCCGGTAGTGCGGGAACAGACGCGCATCCTGGAACACATAGCCGATACGCCGTTTTTCCGGCGGCAGCCAGACGCCATTTTCCGCATCGCTCAGCAGGCGCCCGTTGAGGGCGATGGTGCCGCGTTGCGGTTTGGTCAGGCCACCAATGGCGTTAATTAACGAGGTTTTTCCGGCGCCGGAGACGCCAAAAATGGCGGTCACGCCATGAGCGGGCACGCTGGCGTTAACCGTCAGGGTGTGGTCGCCCTGCTGCTGGCTGAAATCGAGTTCTAACATCAGAGACCTAAACGCTTACGACCCCAGCGGGTCAGCCATTCGGAAAGCAGCAATGAAACCAGCGCCAGCAGGATAGCAATGACGCACAGACGCGCCGCCGCCCCTTCCGCACCGGGCGTTTCAATCAGCGTATACATGGCGGACGGCAGCGTGCGCGTCTCGCCGGGAATGTTAGAGACAAAAGTAATGGTGGCACCAAACTCGCCGAGCGAGCGGGCGAAGGCTAACACGGTGCCGACGATAATCCCCGGTAGGGTCAGCGGCAGCGTGATGGTAAAGAACACCCGCCAGCGCCCGGCGCCCAGCGTGCGCGCCGCCTGCTCCAGCCGGCTATCAACCGCTTCCAGCGCCAGACGGATGGCGCGCACCATCAGTGGAAAAGCGATCACCGCCGAAGCCAGCGCCGCCCCGCGCCAGCTGAAGGCGAAGCTGAAGCCAAACCAGTCATAAAGATATTCACCAAAAAATCCGCGGCGCCCGAATCCGAGCAGCAGCAGATAGCCCACCACCACCGGGGGCAGCACCAGCGGCAGGTGGATGACGCTGTCGAGCAGGGTTTTGCCGGGAAACTGGCGACGAACCAGGATCCAGGCCATCAGGATGCCAAACGGCAGGCTACAGGCGACCGCGACCACGGACACTTTCAGACTGAGGGCGACGGCCTGCCACTCGGGATCACTGAGGAAGATCATGACTTAGGTGCGAATCCATATTGTTTGAACACGGCTGCGGCCTGCGGCCCTTTCAGATAGTTGTAGAACGCGGTGACGCTGGCGCTGTTATGGTCTTTCACGATGGCTATCGGGTACTCCACCGGTTTGTGGCTGGCCTGCGGGAAGGTGCCGACGACCGCCACTTTTTTGCTGGCGATAGCGTCTGAACCATACACGATACCGTAAGGGGTTTCATCACGTTCGACCAGCGCCAGGGCGGCACGCACGCTATTACCCGGGGCCAGCATCGGCGAGACCTGCTGCCAGGCGCCCAGTTTCTCCAGGGCCTCTTTGGCGTAGATCCCGGCCGGAACGTGATCCGGATCGCCAACGGCCAGACGCTGCCCTTTCAGCAGGCTCTTCCAGTCGGTTTTTTCACTGATGGTAACGGCCTGCGCTTTCGTTGAAGCCGGCGCCACCAGCACCAGATCGTTGCCCAGCAGGGTAAAGCGGCTGGCGTCATCAATGGTTTTCTTCCCGGAGGCGTAATCCATCCACTGCTGATCGGCGGAGATAAACAGATCGGCCGGAGCGCCCTGCTCAATCTGGCGCGCCAGCGTTGACGAGGAAGCAAAAGAAGAGACAATTTTGACCTCTTTGCCTTTCTCATACTGGCTGGCGATATCCTGCAGTGCATTAGTCAGGGAAGCGGCGGCAAACACGGTGATGTTCTCGGCCGCCATTGCGTGGCCGCTAACGCTCAGACTGACGGCCGCCGCAGCCAGCCACGGGTTCCAGTTTACAGACATGATGTTTCTCCGGTTTCAGGGGGTTACGTTATATACTTTATGATATAGCGATGAATTACCCTCTGCCACAGTAAATATCGGCATTGGCGGGAAGAAGTTTAATCGGGGGGAATTGGCAGGGGACAAAAGCAAACGCCCGGAGGTCCGGGCGTTTAGAATGGCGCAATCAGTGTTACTGAGCGATGCGGTCTTTCTTCGCGGGTTGCTCGTTACGGTGACCGATTTTCGAGATCACGTTGAAGACTTCACCCAGTCCCCAGATCAGGCCGAGAATAATTGCCATCACGATTGGCACCATAATAATTGCTACGGCCAGGCCTTTCAGTAATTCCAGCATGGAAGCCTCATCTTGCTGAAGAAAAAAGTTATTGTAACGGGAGTCTCTAAGAATGCACTGACCTTTTGTGCTTTCGTGCGCTTTTTATGGCCAGTACTTCTATTCCGGCAGTAGCTGCTACAATCGCCGGCCAAAACTTATCACCCGGAGGATCTATGCAGGCTGAAATTGCCCTGATACTGAAACGACAGCAGCGGCTGTTCGCCGACCCGCGCCGTATTGAACTGCTGCGCCAGGTGAAAGAGAGCGGATCGATCAGTCAGGGCGCGAAGCTGGCGGGCATCAGCTATAAAAGCGCCTGGGATGCCATCAATGAGATGAACCAGCTGGCAGAGCGCACGCTGGTCGAGCGCGCCACCGGCGGGAAAGGCGGCGGCGGCGCGCAGGTTACCGCCTGGGGAGAGCGCCTGCTGGACCTGTACGCCCTGCTTGAACAGATCCAGCAGAGAGCATTTGATGTGTTGCAGGATGATGCCGCGCCCGGCAGTCTGTTAGCCGCGATTGCGCGCTTTTCCCTGCAGACCAGCGCGCGCAACCAGTTCTTTGGCACCATCATCAGCCGCGACATCCAGCCGGTGCAGCAGCACGTTAGCGTGCAGCTGGCCGATGGCGTCACCCAGGTGCAGGTCGCGCTGACCGCTCAGAGCGCCGATCGCCTGGGGCTTACAAGCGGCAAAGAGGTACTGGTGCTGATTAAGGCGCCGTGGGTTGAAGTGTCCAGCCAGCGCGTCGAGGCGGACAATCAGCTGTCCGGCACTGTGCGCGAGATTGAACAGGGTGAGACGCACAGCGAAATCCTGATCGCCCTGAGCGGCGGTGAAACCCTGTGCGCCACCGTGGACAATCAGCATATTGCCCAGCAAAAACTGCAGCCGGGCGCGGCGGTGACAGCATATTTTAATGCCGATCGCGCCATCATCGCGACGCTGCTCTGAATCCCGGGTGCGGGTTTGACAATCAGCAGCAGGAAGCCCCTAATCATCTCACGATGCAGCGACTCTCAATAACTCGAGCCGCAGGAAGGCGGCAAGCCTGAGAAGCCCCAGCAGCTGAGATAACTGGGTGACTGGGGTGAGCAGGCGCAGCCAACGCATCTGTGGCTTGAAGTATGACGTGCAATAATGGAATGAATAATGTCAATGATGCAAATTACGCAGGGCATCTTTCGCCTGAGCGATACCCGAACGCTGAACCTGAATGATTTAACCCTTAACGCGGGTGAAAGCTGGGCGTTTGTCGGCGCTAACGGCAGCGGTAAATCGTCGCTGGCCCGCGCGCTCTCCGGCGAATTAGCGCCGTCCAGGGGCAGCGTCAGCCGCCATTATCAGCGCCCGGTGCGCTTGTCGCTGGAGCAGCTGCAAAAGCTGGTTTCCGATGAATGGCAGCGCAATAACACCGACCTGCTCAGCCCCGGTGAAGATGATACCGGCCGCACCGCCGCTGAGATTATCCAGGACGAGGTCAAAGACCCCGCTCGCTGCCAGCAGCTGGCGACGCGGTTTGGCATTGCGCACCTGCTGACGCGCCGCTTTAAATATCTCTCAACCGGCGAGACGCGCAAAACGCTGCTGTGCCAGGCGCTGATGGCGCAGCCGGACCTGCTGATCCTCGATGAGCCGTTTGACGGCCTTGACGTCGGTTCGCGCGCCAACCTGGCCAGCGTGCTGGGTGAACTGCAGCAGCCCGGATTTACTCTGGTGCTGGTGCTGAACCGCTTTGATGACATCCCCGATTTTATCGCGCACGTCGGCGTGCTGGCGGAGTGTACGCTAACCCACGTCGGCGCGCGTGATGCTATCCTGGCGCAAGCCCTGGTGGCACAGCTGGCGCACAGCGAGCAGCTGGCCGGCATGACGCTGCCGGAAGCTGACGATGCCGCCGCCATCCCAGCGCTGCCCGCCGGGGCACCGCTGATTGTGCTGCGCGACGGCGTGGTCTCCTATAACGATCGCCCGATCCTCAACCAGCTGAGCTGGCAGGTGGATCGCGGCCAGCACTGGCAGATTGTCGGCCCGAACGGCGCGGGGAAGTCGACCCTGCTGAGCCTGGTCACCGGCGATCATCCGCAGGGTTACAGCAACGATTTAACCCTGTTTGGCCGCCGTCGCGGCAGCGGTGAAACCATCTGGGATATCAAGCAGCATATCGGCTACGTCAGCAGCAGTCTGCACCTTGATTACCGCGTCAGCAGCAGCGTGCGCAACGTGGTGATCTCTGGCTATTTTGACTCAATAGGCATTTATCAGGCGGTGTCGGACCGTCAGCAGGCGCTGGCCCGCGAGTGGCTGGCGCTGCTGGGAATGCACGGCGCGCTGGCCGACTCCCCGTTCCACGATCTGTCGTGGGGCCAGCAGCGGCTGGTGCTGATTGCGCGCGCGCTGGTGAAACATCCGGCGCTGCTGATCCTCGATGAGCCACTGCAGGGGCTGGACCCCATCAACCGCCTGCTGGTCCGCCGCTTTGTCGATGTGCTGATTGGCGAAGGCCGCACCCAGCTGCTGTTTGTCTCCCACCATGCCGAAGATGCGCCGCAGTGTATTACCCATCGTCTGAGCTTTGTGGCCGACGGCGACGGCTATCGTTATACGCAAGAGGCATTGTAGGTTTAACGGGGCGAGCGGAAAAATGGTCGTCATTACCTTCGTCGATATTCATCCGCACGGGGCGACCGGAAAAAATGGTCGTCATTACCTTCATCGATAATCATCCACACGGGGCGACCGGAAAAAATGGTCGCCCCCTACAGGGTTCCGTGTAGGGGCTGACCTTCTGTTTCGGTTAGCCCATAATCATAATGTAACCGCTACCATTATTCTTCCCACCTTGCCTGGTTATCAGTCAGCCCCGTACTATTTTTATTGATACTTCGGATTTTTCAGCTTGTGTAAACGATTCCATTTATACAGACTTGATCACGCTTTCCGCAGCGACTCTGTGCTATTTTCCTTCACAGCAAAAAATGCATAAAAAAGGTTACCAGGAACTCAACATGCAGAAATTTAATCCGGTCGATCACCCGCATCGCCGTTATAACCCACTGTCCGATCAGTGGATTCTGGTTTCACCCCACCGGGCCAAACGCCCCTGGCAGGGTGCGCAGGAAACCCCGTCGCAGGATAAACTGCCGGCGCACGATCCTGACTGCTTCCTTTGCCCCGGCAATACGCGCGTCACCGGGGATAAAAACCCCGACTACAGCAGCACCTACGTGTTTACGAATGACTTTGCTGCGCTGATGACCGATACCCCGGACGCGCCGCAAAGCGAAGATATGCTGATGCGCTGCGAGAGCGCGCGCGGCACCAGCCGGGTGATCTGCTTCTCCCCCGACCACAGTAAAACCCTGCCCGAGCTGACGGTTGCGGGGCTGATTGAGGTGGTGAAAACCTGGCAGGAACAGAGCGCCGACCTCGGTCAGCACTATCCCTGGGTGCAGGTATTTGAGAACAAAGGCGCGGCGATGGGCTGCTCCAACCCGCATCCGCACGGCCAGGTGTGGGCTAACAGCTTCCTGCCTAACGAAGCGAAGCGTGAAGACGATCTGCAGCGCGCTTATTTCAGCAAAAACGGTGCGCCGATGCTGGTGGACTACGCCGCACGCGAGCTAAAAGACGGCAGCCGCACGGTGGTCGAAACCGAACACTGGCTGGCCGTGGTGCCGTGGTGGGCAGCGTGGCCGTTTGAAACGCTGCTGCTGCCAAAGGCGCATATTAAACGCATCACCGATTTGAGTGAGGCGCAGCGCGACGATCTGGCGCTGGCGTTGAAAAAACTTACCAGCCGCTATGACAATCTGTTCCAGTGCTCCTTCCCTTATTCGATGGGCTGGCACGGCGCGCCGTTTAACGATGACGCCAATGACCACTGGCAGCTGCACGCGCACTTCTATCCCCCGCTGCTGCGCTCGGCAACGGTGCGTAAATTTATGGTCGGCTATGAAATGCTGGCTGAAACCCAACGTGATTTAACGGCGGAGCAGGCGGCAGAACGTCTGCGCGCCGTCAGCGATATTCATTTCCGTGAGACGGGAGCATAACCATGAGTTTACAGACCTCTACCCAGCAGATTTTCAGCAGCGCGTTTGGCTATGCCCCGGGCCACATTATTCAGGCACCGGGCCGCGTCAACCTGATCGGCGAACACACCGACTACAACGACGGTTTCGTGCTGCCGTGCGCCATTGATTACCAGACGGTGATCGCCTGCGCGAAACGCAGCGATCGTCAGGTGCGGGTTATCGCCGCCGATTACGAAAATCAGCAGGATATCTTCTCGCTGGACGAGGCGATCGAAAGCCACCCCGACCAGATGTGGTCAAACTACGTGCGCGGCGTGGTGAAGCACCTGCTGACACGCTGCCCGGATTTTGCCGGTGTGGATATGGTGATTAGCGGCAACGTCCCGCAGGGCGCGGGCTTAAGCTCGTCAGCCTCGCTGGAAGTGGCGGTCGGCACGGTGTTTAAACAGCTTTATCAGCTGCCGCTGGACGGCGCGGCTATCGCGGTCAACGGCCAGGAAGCGGAGAACCAGTTCGTCGGCTGTAACTGCGGAATTATGGATCAGCTAATCTCCGCACTGGGCAAGCAGGATCACGCTATGCTGCTCGACTGCCGCACTCTGGGCACGCGCCCGGTGCCGATGCCGTCCGATATTGCCGTGGTGATTATCAACACTAACTTCCGCCGCAGCCTGGTGGGCAGCGAGTACAACACCCGCCGCCAGCAGTGTGAAGCCGGAGCGCAGTTCTTTGGTAAAAGCTCGCTGCGCGACGTATCGCTGAGCGAATTTGAGGCGCGCGAGCACGAGCTTGACCCGCTGGTGGCGAAACGCGTGCGCCACGTGCTGACCGAAAATGCCCGCACGCTGGAAGCCGCCGACGTGCTGGCGAAAGGTGACCTGGCGCGTATGGCGGTACTGATGGCGGAATCCCACGCATCGATGCGTGACGACTTCGAGATTACCGTGCCGCCGGTCGACCAGCTGGTGGACATTGTTAAAGAGACCCTCGGCGAACGCGGTGGCGTTCGTATGACCGGCGGTGGTTTTGGCGGCTGCATCGTGGCGCTGATGCCGCTGGATTTGGTCGATGAGGTGAAAGCCGCCGTCGAAGCGCAGTATGAAGCGCAATCCGGCATTAAAGAGACCTTCTACGTCTGCAAAGCGTCTGAAGGAGCAGGTGAATGCTAAACCTCAACCGCAACTCGCACGCCCCCGACGGCGCGGCGTGGCGCATCACCACCCTGCGCAACCGCAACGGGATGGTGGCAACATTTATGGACTGGGGCGCGACCTGGCTCTCCGCCCGCGTACCGATGGGTGACGGCAGCGTGCGCGAAGCGCTGCTTGGCTGCGCCACCCCGTCTGACTATCTGCAGCAGTCGGCCTATCTCGGCGCCACGGTGGGCCGTTACGCTAACCGCATCGCCGATGCGCAGATCGCGCGCGACGGCGTAATCTTTCCGCTAGCCGCCAATCAGGGCGAGCATCAGCTGCACGGTGGCCCGGATGGCTTCCACAATCGCCGCTGGCAGATTGTCAGTCAAAGCGACAGCGAGGTGGAGTATCGCCTGGATTCGCCGGATGGCGATCAGGGTTTTCCAGGCAATTTGCTGGTCTCCCTGCGCTATCAGCTGAGCGACGACAACACCCTGTCGATTCGCTATCACGCCACGGTGGATAAAGCCTGCCCGGTCAATCTGACCAACCACGCCTACTTCAATCTGGATGCGCAGCACGGCGATGCCCGCCAGCACCAGCTGTTGCTCAATGGCGATCGCTATCTGCCGGTGGACAGCGCAGGCATTCCCAATGCGCCGCTGAAGGACGTGGCGGGGACCAGCTTTGATTTCCGCCAGCCGAAGAGCGTGCAGCAGGATTTCCTGCAGGACGATGACCAGCGGGCGGTAAAAGGCTACGACCACGCCTTCCTGTTAAATACCCAGGATGGCGAAAGCCCGGCTGCTCAGCTGTGGTCTGCCGATGGCAAACTGCGCCTCAATGTGTTTACCACCGCCCCGGCGCTGCAGTTCTACAGCGGGAATTATCTGGAAGGCACCCCGTCACGCGAACAGGGCGTCTATACTGCTTTCCAGGGAATTGCGCTGGAGAGCGAGTTTCTCCCCGACTCGCCGCATCACCCTGAGTATCCGCAGCCCGACTGCTGGCTGCAGCCAGGTGAATCGTATCAGTCAGTGACGCGTTACCAACTGACGGCGGTTTGATAAAGCGCATGAAAATCGCGCATCGCGACAGTTACGGGCTTACGCGCTGCGCAGAATTCAGCTATGGTAATGCACATTAAAATTGCCGTGCGGTTCTTACCGGCAGTTTACCGGTCACCATTATCATAGAAACGTAAAGTTATTAAGGAGTTAAGCTATGGCTGTAACTAAGCTGGTTCTGGTACGTCACGGCGAAAGCCAGTGGAACAACGAAAACCGTTTCACCGGTTGGTACGACGTTGACCTGTCAGACAAAGGCCGCACCGAGGCGAAAGCCGCTGGTCAGCTGTTGAAGAAAGAGGGTTTCACCTTCGATTTCGCTTACACCTCCGTGCTGAAACGTGCCATCCACACCCTGTGGAACATTCTGGATGAAGTTGACCAGGTGTGGCTGCCGGTAGAGAAATCCTGGCGCCTGAACGAGCGTCACTACGGTGCGCTGCAGGGTCTGGATAAAGCAGAAACCGCGCAGAAATACGGTGACGATCAGGTTAAGCAGTGGCGTCGTGGCTTTGCCGTGACCCCACCAGAGCTGGACCGCGCCGATGAGCGTTTCCCTGGCCACGACCCGCGCTACGCGTCACTGACCGCTGAGCAGCTGCCAACCACCGAAAGCCTGGCGCTGACCATCGATCGCGTTCTGCCATACTGGAACGAATCTATCCTGCCACGTATGAAAAGCGGCGAGAAAGTGATCATCGCGGCCCACGGTAACTCCCTGCGTGCGCTGGTGAAATACCTGGACAACATGAGCGAAGAAGAGATCCTCGAGCTGAACATCCCAACCGGCGTGCCGCTGGTGTATGAGTTCGACGAAAACTTCAAACCAATCAAACACTACTACCTGGGCGATGCCGACGAGATTGCTGCGAAAGCCGCAGCCGTCGCGAACCAGGGTAAAGCAAAATAATTGCTGCTGATTTGATTGAAAAAAAACCCGCCAGATGGCGGGTTTTTTATTGCCTGCAAGCCGTTACGCGCGGCGGGCTTTCACCGCGCTGGCCAGCTGGCGCAGCACGGTTTCAGTGTCCTGCCAGCCGATGCAGCCGTCGGTGACGCTTTTGCCGTACACCAGCGGTTCACCGCTCTCCAGGTTCTGATTGCCCTCGACCAGATGGCTCTCAATCATTACGCCGATAATTGCCTGCTCGCCGCCCGCAATCTGCTGCGCCACGTCAGTGGCAACATCCAGCTGCTTCTTAAACTGCTTGCTGCTGTTCGCATGGCTGAAGTCGATCATCACCTGGGCAGGCAGGCCGGCTTTTTCCAGACCGGCTTTCACCGCGCTGACGTGGTGAGCGCTGTAGTTTGGCTCTTTGCCGCCGCGCAGGATGATATGGCAGTCTTCGTTACCGCTGGTTTCCACAATCGCCGAGTGGCCATATTTGGTCACGGAGAGGAAACAGTGTGGCGCACTGGCCGCGCCGATGGCGTCGATAGCCACTTTGATGGTGCCGTCGGTGCCGTTTTTGAAACCTACCGGGCAGGAGAGGCCGGATGACAGCTCGCGGTGGACCTGCGATTCCGTGGTACGCGCGCCGATGGCGCCCCAGCTCATCAGATCGCCGACGTACTGTGGCGTGATCATATCGAGGAACTCACCCGCCGCCGGCAGGCCGCTGTCGTTGATCTCCACCAGCAGCTGGCGCGCAATACGCAGGCCGTCATTAATCTGGAAGCTGCCGTCCATATGGGGATCGTTGATCAGCCCTTTCCAACCCACGGTCGTACGGGGTTTTTCAAAATAGACGCGCATCACCACTTCCAGCGAGTCTTTCAGCTCGTCACGCAGCGCCAGCAGGCGGCCAGCGTACTCTTTAGCTGCCTTAGTATCATGGATAGAGCAGGGGCCGATCACCACCAGCAGGCGATCGTCCTGGGAAGTCAGAATGTTATGGATTGCCTGGCGGGCCGAGGATACTGTTGCAGCAGCCTTGTCCGTGGCGGGGAATTTTTCAAATAACGCAACCGGAGGTAAAAGTTCTTTTATCTCTTTGATTCTTAAATCATCGTTTTGATAATTCATAATATTTCCAGGTAATTTCATTGCCATACTGCACACCAGGCGCATCTCTTCCAATTTATCGTGACTCCCGGTGACTGTAAATCGCCTTTCGCGGATTCGTTGCTGACGTGATTTGCTTTTTCTGGGAGCCCTACTACACTTTTAATCATTACCTCTTGAAATAAATCTATTTGCACAACTTATGATTGGCGAACGCCGCAATCACACTATTTTGTTTCAAACACCGTTAGATCTTGATGATGTCGTATTCAAAAATTAAAGGAGCATAATAATGAATAAGTTCTCTATGGTACTACTGACAGCCGCAATGACTCTGGGCAGCACCGCTGCAATGGCCGACGGTTCAGCAAATGCAGCGGCCGATGCCGGCGCAGTGGCTGGCAGCGCAAAAGAAAATATTGCGCCTAACAAAGTTGATAACGACAAAATCAACACTGGCCATGAAACTCAGCATAAAACCATGAAGCACCATAAGAAAATGAGTGCTGATGAGATCAACAAAAACACGCAGTGCAAAGATGGTAAATGTCCGGACATTAATAAAAAAGTCGGCGCTGATGCGAATACCAAAACTGACGGTACTTCGCAGTAACGTTTGCTGAATTCTGGCTGGCCGATTCTGGTGGATTAAAAAAGAATCTGGCTGGCTAACCGGAAAAGCTGGCTGACCGGAAATCTGGCTGACCGGAAAAGAGGGTCAGCCACTACATGACCGAGACAGAATGTTAGCAGGTAGATCGAGGCAGAATTTCAGCCGGTAGATCGAGGCAGAACGTTAGCCGTACGTCGAGGCAGAGTGTCAGCCGTGCATGACCCAGGAGAGCTTCGGCTCTCCTTTTCTCGTTTTTTTCCCGCCCACCTTCGGCTATCCTGAACCCCCTGCCTGATTTGGAACTGTTCATGACCACCCTATTGCTGATTGACGATCATCCGCTGGTCCAGGTGGCGCTGGAAGCGGCCCTGGTACACGCGCCCTTCCCGCTTAAGCTGCTGGCGGCGGATAATCAGCGCGATGCCCTGGCGCTGCTCGGCGATCGCGCTATTGGGCTGGTGATCCTCGATATTGGCTTACCGGACAGCGACGGCTTACAGCTGCTTAAGCTGATTAAGCGCCATTACCCGCCGCTGCCGGTGGTGATCTACTCAGCACAGGAGGAGCAAGTCTATCCGCGTCTGGCGGAAGCTGCCGGGGCATCTGGCTATGTTGCCAAGCGTCAGCCGCTCAGCCAGCTGCTCTCCGCCATCCTTGCCGTGCTCGGCGGCCAGCGCGTCTTCCCTGCCCAGCATGGCGATACGCTTAACGCGGTGCTGACGGCTAAAGAGCAGCAGATCCTCGCGCTGCTGGCGCGCGGCCTGTCTAATCTGCAGATCGCCGGGCAGCTGCATATCAGCAATAAAACCGTTAGCACCCATAAAAAGAACATTATGGAAAAAACCGGAGCGGGCTCGGTCGTCGAACTGGCTCAGCTGTGGCAGTCACAGCAGTGAGAACGCTACTGCTGATGCTGTTGCTGTTCACCAGCAGCGCGCTGGCGACGCTGCGCCCGGTGAGCAGCATCGCCCTGCCGCAGGAGATGATGCCGATGCCGGTCGAATGGGGAAAAACCCTGCGCGTCGGCGTATTACAGGACAACAGCTCGCCGTGGAATATTGTCGTTGGCAGCGACCTGTACGGTATCAATGCCGACTATCTGGTGGCGCTGCAGCAGACCAGCGGTCTGCACGTCAGCGTGCAGGGGTTCAGCACGCAGCAGGCGATGATGGCGGCACTGCAGAGCGGAAAGCTGGATGTGCTGTTTGGCGTTCCGCAGCAGACGCTGCCTGCGGGCCTCAGCGCGACGCAACCGTGGTTCTCCAGCCCGCTGCGTATTTACCGTAATCGCAATAACCTGCGGCCGGTGATGTTCAACTCTGGCGATGCCCGCCTCAGCGTCAGCCGCGACACCCTGGCGCGCGTTAACCCCGAGTTTGCGCGCAAGCATCACTGGCAGGTGCTGCCCAGTGATTTACAGGCCCTCTCCACCCTGCTCAATCAGCACAGCGACTATGTGGTGGCGGATGAGACCAGCGCCGGATTCCTGCTGAGCCAGCTGCAGCAGGGCGAAGTTTATCAGCTTGCCTCCTCTCTTGACCCGGGGGTGCTGCAGCTGGAGGCGGTCACAGCGGATGCCGCACTGGCGCAGCAGCTTGATAACGCTATTCGTCAGCTGCCGATGGAGGTGGTGAACGGCATTCAGGGGCGCTGGAGCAGTGCGCTGCCGCGCTATCAGGACAGCAATACCGCCCACCTGACGCCGATGGAGCGCAGCTGGATAGCGCAGCATCCGGTGGTGATTTATGCCGCCGTTAGCGACGACTATCCGTGGAGCTACCGCAATGCCAGCGGGCAGCCCGCCGGTTACAGTGTTGACCTGCTGAACAGCATCGGCCAGATTACCGGTTTGCGCTTTCAGCCATACTGGGTCAGCAATGCACAGCAGGCGGGCGCGCTGGTGCAGCAGGGGCGGGCGCTGATCCAACTCAATCTGCCGCTGACCGGTGATGATGCCATGCTGAATAATACCCAGCCGGTGTGGCGTGCGCTGTGGGGAGTCTATGTTCAGGCGGCGGCGCAGAACGTCACCGGCTGGCCGGATCTGCGCGGTAAACGCATCGGCGTGCTGCGCGGGGATATCGCCGGGCGCCTGTTGCCCGCAGGCAGCACAACCCAGATATTTGAGGATGCCAGCAGCCTGTACGATGCGCTGGCCAGCGGTCAGATCGACGCGCTGGTCGACAATGTGCTCTCAGCGCGCTGGCGCATCCAGGGGCGTTTTGCCAATACTCTGCAGCTGGCGTTTGCCGCCAGCGACACCGCATGGCCGGTGACCATCGGCATCGCCCCCGATCGGCCGCTGCTGCGCGCACTGCTGAATAACAGCCTGCAGCAGATCCCAGCGGAAAGCTGGCAGCGGCTGCGCGAAACCTGGAGCAGCACGCCGGACAGCTTTAGCGATAGCAACAGCGGCGAGATGCGGCCGATCTCCCTCTTCGTACTGGTCGCCGCGCTGTTTGCCATCGTCTTCCTGCTGATCCTGCTGCTGAGACGCTATCTGGAGCAGCGGCGTGAGCGGCAGCAGCGCCTGCTGCTGGAGCAGGAGCGCGAAGTGGCCCAGCGGGAAAACCGCATGAAAAGTCAGTTCCTCGCCACCGTCAGCCACGAGCTGCGCACGCCGATGCAGGCGGTGCTGGGCCTGCTGGAGCTGGAGCTGATGCAGCAGCCTGAGAGCCATAACCTGGCGTTGATCCACAGCAGCGCCGCCAGCCTGATGACGCTGCTGGGCGATCTGCAGGATCACGCCCGGGTTGAGAGCAACAGCTTCAGCTTGGCCCCTCGTCCGCTGGAGCCGGAAAAATGGCTGCAGCGGCTGGCGGTGTTTTACCACCCGCTGATGCGCGAACAGGGACCGCGGCTGAGCGTCAGCGCCCTGAATCCCCTGCCCGCCTGGGTGCTGATTGACGGCGAACGCCTGCAGCAGATTGCCAACAACCTGATTGCCAATGCGATCAAATTTACCCGCGAGGGTGAGATCCGGCTGACGCTGGAAGCGCTGAGCACGCCGCCACAGCTGCGTTTTCAGGTCAGCGATAGCGGCAGTGGCATCCCGCTGGATGAGCAGCAGCGTCTGTTTGAACCCTGGTATCAGACCCCTTCCGGTCGCCAGCTCTCGGTGCAGGGCAGCGGGCTGGGCTTGTCGATCTGCCGCGAAATTGTCAGCCGCATGGGCGGCACTATCACGCTGCAATCCACCCCCGGCCAGGGAACCTGCGTCAGCGTGCTGCTACCGTGGCAGCTTATCCCCTCGCCACTGCCTGCCGCAGATGCCGAACCGCAGCAGTGCAATACCGAGGCGGTCAGCCATCTGCGCGTGGCGATTGTCGACGACCATCCGACCAATCTGCTGGTGATGCAGCAACAGCTGGCGCACTGCGGTATCCAGGCGGAAACCTTCGCTGATGGCCGGGCGCTGCTGAAAGACAGTCGCCAGTGGGACCTGCTGTTTGTTGACTACAGCATGCCGCACCCGGACGGCGTGCAGCTGGCGAAAATAGTGCGCCGTGGCGAACGCCATCAGCCGCATCATACCCGGGTGGTGCTGTGCTCTGCCGATGCGCAGATCCTCAACCGGCCACAGGCGCGACAGGTTGCTGACCGCCTGCTGGTGAAGCCAGTTTCGTTAGCGGATCTTGCCGCTCTGCTGCAGGCGGAGGCGCCCGCGCCGTTTGCCGACCTGCCGCAGCGTTTAAATCAGCTGGCGCATCACGATGAGCACTATTTTCAACGCCTGTGCCAGACGCTGGCCGAGACGCTGAAGCGCGACTGCGCCGCGCTCAGGCAGGCAATAGCGGCAGAAGAGTGGCAGCAGATTGAGAAAGCGGCGCACAGAATGAAAGGCAGCTGGCTGCTGCTGAACTACAGTGAAGGGGAAACCCTGTGCCAGCAAATCATTGAGGCTGCCCGCCTGCACCAGAACCCTAAGCCTGCAATGAATTTATTGATATCATTAAGCGAAAGCCTGTTAACTCAATTGGGATCCTATGGCTCACACCCACACTGAAAAGAACGGTAACCGTTCACGTCTGCTGGCAGCCTTTGTTGTCACGGCCCTGTTTATGCTGGCCGAGGTGGCGGGCGGTCTGCTCTCCGGCTCGCTGGCGCTGCTGGCCGATGCCGGGCATATGCTGACCGACGCCGCCGCGCTGCTGGTGGCCCTGCTGGCCACGCATTTTGCGCAGCGCAAGCCCAGCCAGCGCCACTCCTTTGGCCTGCTGCGCCTGACCACGCTGGCAGCTTTTGTCAATGCTATCGCGCTGCTGGTGATTACCGTGCTGATTGTCTGGGAGGCGCTGAGACGTTTCTGGCAGCCGGAGCCGGTGGCGGGTGGCATGATGCTGATTGTGGCTATCGGCGGGCTGCTGGCAAACCTGCTGGCGTTCTGGCTGCTGCATCACGGCAGCGGCGAGAAGAACCTTAACGTGCGCGCGGCGGCGCTGCACGTGCTCGGTGACCTGCTCGGCTCGGTCGGGGCGATTGCCGCCGCGCTGATTATTATGTTTACCGGCTGGACGCCGATCGACCCGATTCTGTCGATTGTGGTTTCCCTGCTGGTGCTGCGCAGCGGCTGGATGCTGATCAAGGAGAGCGGTCACGAACTGCTGGAGGGGGCGCCGCAGGATATTGATGTGGCTAAGCTACAGCGTGCGCTGGCGCGCAGCATCCCGGAAGTGCGTAACGTGCATCATGTGCATTTGTGGCAGGTGGGCGAGAAGCCGGTGATCACGCTGCATGTACAGGTGATCCCGCCTTACGATCATGACGCGCTGCTGCAGCGCATTCACGAGTATCTGCACCAGCATTATCAGATTGAGCACGCCACGGTGCAGATGGAGTATCAGCGTTGCGATGGCGATGATTGTGATGTGGGGTGGATTCAGGGCGGCGGCGAGCACCAGCATCACCACCACCATTAACCGTACGGGTCGACCCTTTTTTCGGTCGACCCGTGGCCAATTATCCTCTCTGGCGGGCGCTTTTCATCCACAGCCACGAGCCATTCAGCGCGATCAGCGTCAGCAGCACATACTCCAGCGCCATGGCGTACACTCCCTGACGGGCGAATATCATCACGCTGATCAGGTTGATCACCACCCACAGCAGCCAGTTTTCAACGTACTTGCGCGTCATCAGGATCATCGCCGCAATCGACAGCACCATCATGCACGAATCCCAGAACGGGAAAGCATCCGGCTGCAGCTGCGGCATCACCACGTTGAAGCCCATACCCTGCATAATGTTTACAGCGGCACGCGTCAGCAGCGCAAATACCGGATCGATATACAGCGTCATCAGCGCAATGGCGATAACAATCACCGCTGTCCAGGCCAGCAGCTGCGCACGCGGCAGCCAGCGAATTTTCAGCGCCTGCTGATTATCACTGGTCTGGCGGCTCCAGGCATACCAGCCGTAGATATTGGCGACGAAAAAGAACAGCTGCAGCAGCAGGCTGGCGTACAGCTGGATCTGGAAGAAGATGACCGCGAACAGCGTCACGTTGATCAGGCCGAAAGCGTAGTTGACGATCTTCTCCAGGCTCGCCAGCCAGATGCACAGCAGCCCGGCAAGGGTACCGATGGCTTCAATCCAGGACAGATCGTAGCCACCGGCCCCAAGAGGGATATGAACCAGAATATTCGACGTGCTGAAAAAATCCATATTGCCATCCTGTCCAGAGCGTAACGTCAGGCGTTACCCTTCACGTTGAGTTTAAGATTTGCAGCAAAGGTTAGCATACGATTCAACGGGATCAACGCACCTTCTCGCAGTGCATCGTCAACAAAGATCTCATGATCGCTGCCGCCCTGCTCCAGACCGTCAGCAATGGCTTGCAGCCCGTTCATTGCCATCCACGGACAGTGCGCGCAGCTGCGGCAGGTGGCGCCCTCGCCGGCCGTTGGTGCCTCGAGCAGCTCTTTGTCCGGGCAGGCCTGCTGCATTTTATAGAAGATGCCGCGATCGGTGGCGACGATCATCTGCTTGTGCGGCAGGGTTTGCGCTGCCTGAATCAGCTGGCTGGTCGAACCGACCGCATCGGCAAGATTAACGATAGCCTGCGGCGACTCAGGATGCACCAGCACGGCGGCATCGGGATACAGCGCTTTCATCCGCTGCAGCGCCTGAGTTTTGAATTCGTCATGGACGATGCAGGCGGCCTGCCAGCAGATCACGTCCGCGCCGCTTTTGCGCGTCACATATTGACCAAGATGGCGGTCCGGGGCCCAGATGATTTTCTCGCCCAGGCTATCAAGATGCTCGATCAGCTCAACGGCAATGCTGGAGGTGACGACCCAGTCGGCGCGCGCCTTGACCGCTGCGGAGGTATTGGCGTACACCACAACGGTACGGTCGGGGTGGGCGTCGCAGAATTTGCTGAACTCTTCAATCGGGCAGCCGAGGTCGAGCGAGCACTCCGCCTGCAGCGTCGGCATTAAAATGGTTTTTTCCGGGCTGAGGATTTTGGCGGTTTCGCCCATAAAGCGCACCCCGGCAACCAGCAGCGTGGAAGCCGGATGCTGGCTGCCAAAGCGCGCCATCTCCAGCGAATCAGAGACGCAGCCGCCGGTCTCTTCGGCCAGCGCCTGGATTTCCGGGTCGGTATAGTAATGCGCCACCATCACCGCATCCCGCTCTTTCAGCAGGCGCTTAATTTTTTCGCGGTAAAACTGTTTCTCATCAACGGATAAACGGGCCGGTTTGGGCGGGAAAGGATATACGGCGGATTCGGGATCGAACATCAGGCTCATAAGGCGACTCTCGTTTCTTCAACTTAACCGAATTAGCGTAGATGGCCGGTCCGGCGCCAACTCTACGGTTGGTTTGTTTTATATGCTAAACACGATAGCTGAAAAATGAACCGATGTCGCCGACTATTTACTTTTCACCGCAGGATGTGACGCCGATCATAATAGCGCTTCCTGCGACCACAGCTGGCCACCTTCCAGACGCAGCAGGAACGCTTTGGTCTCCAGCCCGCCGGCGAACCCGGTTAGCTTGCCGTTGGCGCCGATAACCCGATGGCATGGGGCAATAATCGAGAGGGGGTTACGACCATTGGCGGCCCCGACGGCCCTGACGGCGGCCGGGCTGCCCACCTGGCGCGCAATTTCACCATAGCTGCGCGTTTCACCAAACGGAATGGTGACCAGCGCCGCCCAGACTTTGCGCTGGAATTCAGTGCCGATAAAGTCGAGCGTTAAATTGAACTGCTGACGCTGCCCGGAGAAATACTCGCGCAGCTGCTTTTCAGCTTCCAGCAGGATCGCGTTTGTCGGGTCTTCGTCCTGCGGCAGGAAGCGCACGCGCTTGGGATCGTCGTTTTCCCACAGGATCGCCGCCAGCCCGCGCTCGGTTGCGACCAGCTTCAGCTCACCGACCGGTGACTGCATCATCTTGTACCAGAATGCCATTTTGCCTCTCCTTAACTGATACCGTCTCTGCCCTGATTATGCGCGTTCTGACATGCAGCACTGGCCGTTTTCGGTCACCGGGTTAAAATCGTTATATGACCGAATATGGCGAGTGCAACGCATCCCGGTGCGCTAACCTGGAGAGATTCCCGTTCCACAGGACAATATCATGATTGACCCAGACTCTGCCTATCGTGCCCTCACTTCCCGCGATGCTCGCTTCGACGGCGTATTTTACGTCGGGGTGACTTCGACGGGTATCTATTGTCGCCCAATTTGTCCGGTGAAACCGCCCTACGCGGAAAACTGCCTGTTCTTCGACAGCGCCGAGGCAGCGGAGAAAGCATCGTTTCGCCCCTGCCTGCGCTGCCGCCCGGAGCTGGCCCCCGGCAACGCCCCGGTGGATAACAGCCAGCGCATCGCAGGGCGGCTGATGCAGCGCATTGACGAGGGGCTGATTGAGCAGGTGGAGAGTCTGGAAGAGATCGCCGCGCAGTTTCACCTTAGCCTGCGCCAGCTGCGGCGTATCGTGCAGAAGGAGCTGGGCGTATCGCCGCAGGAGCTGCGCCAGACGCGCCGCCTGCTGCTGGCTAAGCAGTTGCTGAGTGAAACGCGGCTGCCGGTCACGCAGATCGCCTTTGCCAGCGGATTTGCCAGCCTGCGCCGTTTTAACGCCGCCTTCAGCACTCAGTACCGGATGCCACCCACGCGCCTGCGCAAGGCCAGCGAGTGCGAAGAGAGCGAGCTCAACGGCAGTGATACCTCTACCCTACAGCTGAGCTATCGCCCCCCCTACGACTGGCAGGCCATGCTCGGCTTTCTGCGGCTGCGTGCACTGCTGGGCGTGGAATATGTTGATGAGCAGAGTTATGCGCGTACCGTGCGTCTGGGAGCGCATCAGGGGTGGATCAGAGTCACTCAGGCGGCAGCGAAGAGTGTGCTGCTGGTGGAGTTCACCCATTCGCTGACGCCGGTGCTGCCCGCTCTGCTCCGTCGCCTGCGTAATCTGTTCGATCTCAGCGCCCGTCCGGACCTGATTGCTGAGCATCTGGCGCTCGACCCGCTGTTAACGCCCGCGCTGAATGCCAGCCCTGGCCTGCGCGTGCCCGGGGCTTTTGACGGCTTTGAAATGGCGGTGCGCGCCATCCTTGGTCAGCAGATCACCGTAAAGGCCGCAGCGACGCTCGGGGGACGTTTCGCCACGGCGTTCGGCGATCGCTTGACCACGCCGTTTGCGCAGTTAACCCACCTCTCCCCCCTGCCGGCTCGCGTTGCTCAATGCTCGGTAGATGAGATTGCCAGCCTGGGAATTGTCAGCGCCCGCACCCGCTGCATTCTGGCGCTGGCGGCAAGCTGTGCGGATGGAACGCTGCAGCTGGACGCTGCCAGTCAGCCGGAGCAAACCGTGGCGCAGCTGTTAGCCCTGCCGGGGATTGGCGAATGGACAGCGCAGTATCTGGCAATGCGTGCGCTACGCTGGCCGGATGCATTCCCCGCCGGGGATATCGTGGTACGTAACAATCTGGGGGGTATCAGCGCGAAGCAGGCAGAGGTTCGTTCACAGGCGTGGCGGCCATGGCGCAGTTATGCAGTGATGCATATCTGGAAGAGCGGCAAGTTGGGGTAATGTGAAAGCTGACCCTCTTTTTCGGTCAGTCAACAAACCCGGGACGACCAGAAAGCGGTCGTCCCCTACGAAACACCGGCGCGATATGCGACTTACCGGCTCGTAGTGGCTGACCCTCTTTTTCGGTCAGCCAACAAACCCGGGACGACCAGAAAAGCGGTCGTCCCCTACGAAACACCGGTGCGATATGCGACTTACCGGCTCGTAGTGGCTGACCCTCTTTTTCGGTCAGCCAACAAACCCGGGACGACCAGAAAAGCGGTCGTCCCCTACGAAACACCGGTGCGATATGCGACTTACCGGCTCGTAGTGGCTGACCCTCTTTTTCGGTCAGCCAACAAACCCGGGACGACCAGAAAAGCGGTCGTCCCCTACGAAACACCGGCGCGATATGCGACTTACCGGCTCGTAGTGGCTGACCCTCTTTTTCGGTCAG
>NZ_JASCAQ010000060.1:0-69731 GCF_029967685.1 Erwinia sp. V90_4
ACAGGGATGTATTCATGCCGGTGCGGAAAGCAGCCCTCCCTCCTGAAACCGGGCACCTCTCATCCAGCGATAAAATTCAGAACAATTTTTTCTGGGGATACCTCAGGGGGCGACCTTCTTTTTTGCTCGACACAATTTCGGTCAGTCCGTTATAACGCCAGCTGCATCAATAACGTATCGCGCCATTCGCCGTGCTTAAACCCGACTTTACGGAAGTTGCCGACAATCTCGAAGCCCATTTTTTTATGCAGACTGACCGAACCCGCATTGCGCTCGCCGTTGCCGATAATCGCCAGCATCTGATGATAATTGCCCAACTGGCAGCGGGCAATCAGCGCCTGCATCAGAGCCGTACCTACGCCTCGTCCCGCCATTTCGGCATCGATATAAACCGAGTCCTCAATGGTGAATCGGTAGGCGGGGCGCGGGCGATATTGGGTGGCATAGCAGTAGCCGACTACCGCGCCGTCGATTTCGGCCACCAGCCACGGCAGGGCGAATGAGTGCACCTTAGCCAGCCGGGCGGCCATTTCTGCGGCATCGGGCGGGATCTCTTCAAACGAGCCGCAGCCGTGCAGCACGTGCCAGGCATAGATACGGGTAATAGCGTCAATATCGGCAGGTGCGGCATCGCGCACTACCATGGCAGAACCGGGAAGGGACATCATTGCTCCATGCACTTTTTTTTATTCAGTTTGCCACTGGCGGCTGAAGTTGCGGTCATAGATTATTCTTATGACGGCGAACAGGTTTTTACATCGCAAATCCTATAGTCCCGGCCAGGGCAAAAGCATAAACTAGCCGGCAAATTGACTGGCGCATCGCAGCGTCTACTTCAGTATCAGGAACCTTTTTCATGTCTGGCTTGTTAACTTTTCTTCGCATCTGTCTGCTGGCGCTGGTCGCACTCTCCCCGCAGCTGGTGCTGGCTGCCGATAATAGCGATTCGCAGCAAACTGAGGATGCCGCACCGAAGGTCAATGCGGCCGTCGAACTGCCAAAAATGCAGAAAGTGCTGGATAAAATCAAGCAGCAGGTTTCAGGCGAGACTAACGACAGCAAGCTCAGCGCGCTAAATGATATGGCGCTGGAGCTGTCCGGCGATGCCGATACCCTGGTCCAGAGCATTACCCCGCAGCGTGCGCAGCTGCAGGCGCAGCTGGCGGTGCTTGGCCCGGCCCCCAAGGCCGACAGCGGGGTGAAAGAGACCGCTGAAGTGACCAGCAAGCGTACCAAGCTGGAAAACCAGAAAAGCAAAATGGACGACCAGATCAAGCAGGCCGAAGCGATTAAAAGCGGCTCGATTAATCTGTCGGCACAGATTGTTAACCTGCGACGCGACGCGCTGAAAACCCAGCTGGCGCTCAACGCAGGCAGCATCTTTGGCCCGCGCTTCTGGGCACCGCTGTTCAATACCCAAAGCGATGACAGCAGCAAGATCGGTGATTTTGTCGATGAGCTGACGTCAACCGCCGCGCTCTCCTGGGAACCTGGCTGGCGTTTAGGCACGCTTGCCTGGCTACTGGCTGCCGTGCTGGTCGCCACGCTGGGCCGCCGTTACCTGGAAGAGTTCCTCGCCTGGGTCGGCATCCATCATCTGCCGGAAGGGCGCCTGCGCCGCAGCTTCCTTGCGGCCGCCACCGCGATGACCACGCTGGCTGCCGTGGTGCTGGCGTTTAACTTCCTCGACCAGGCGTTTACCCGTCACGATGAAGTGATCGATGACGTGCGCGACTTCGCCGATAAGCTGGTCGGCCTGAGTATTTTCTGCGGGCTGATTGCCGGGCTGGGGCGCGCTTTCCTCTCCACGCGCCGCCCGTCCTGGCGCCTGCCCAATATCTCTAATGAAGTGGCAATGGCGTTAAAACCTTTCCCGCCGCTCACTGCCGCGCTGGTGTTTATCTTCCAGACGGTGGAAATTTTTAACAGCAGCGCCAACACCAGCGTCGGCACGACGATTTTTGCTAACGGCATGACCGCGCTGCTGATTGGCGCGACCGCGCTGTCGATCAGCATGCGCACTAACCGCGTGCGTCGCCGGATGATCCAGCAAGGGCAGCAGCCGGAGGCGAAGTCGACGCTGGTGGGCTTGATCCAGATGGCGCTGACGCTGATTGGCGTGGCGATTATGATTGCGCTGACGATCGGCTATATCACCATGGCGCGCTTCCTGAGCTACGAGCTGATCTGGATGGGGCTGGTGTTTGGCACCTTCTATATCTTCAGCCAGCTGGTAGCCGACGGCTGTGAAAGCCTGTTTTCGACCAACAATGCCACCGGTAAGCGTATCCAGACCTCGCTGAATATTGACGAGCGCCACCTGGGGCAGATTGCCGCGGTGCTGGGCGCTATCGGCAAAACCCTGCTGGTGCTGGCCGCTGCGATGGCGCTGCTCAACGGCACTTTCGGTAGCTCGACGCCGATTGAGCTGGTGCAGAAAGCCATTGAGTTTTGGGGCGGTAAAGGGCTGGAGTCGCTGAATATCGTGCCGGCGCATATGGTGAATGCGCTGATCTGCCTGGTGGTCGGTATCTGGGTGCTGCGCTCGGTGAAGCGCTGGCTGGAGCACGACTTCCTGCCGAAAACCACCATGGATACCGGCATGCGCGTCTCGCTGATCACGCTGTTCAGCAACATCGGCTTTGTGCTGGTGATCCTGATGACGCTGTCGATTATGGGCCTGCAGTGGAACAAACTGGCGTGGATCGTCAGCGCCCTGTCGGTGGGTATCGGTTTTGGTTTACAGGAGATAGTGAAGAACTTTATCTCTGGCCTGATCCTGCTGACCGAGCGCCCGGTGAAGGTCGGCGATCTGGTGAGCATCAGCGGTATCGAAGGCGATATTCGCCGGATTAACGTGCGCGCCACTGAGATCCAGCTCAGCGATAAATCGACGGTGATTGTGCCGAACTCGCAGCTGATCTCACAGAATGTGCGTAACGCCACCATGGGCAACGCGCAGGGCGTAGCGACCATTACGCTGACTTTCCCGCTGGATATCGACCCGCAGCAGGTACGCCAGCTGCTGCTGGATGTGTATAACGAAAACGAGCGCATTCTCGAGAACCCGGAGCCGTCGGTGTCGTTCAAAGACCTGACCACCAGCGGCATTGTGCTGTCGGTAACCGGTAACGTGGCCAGCCCGCGCCAGGTGAGCGGGGCGAAAAGCGATCTGCTGTTCGATATCCTTACCCGCCTGCGTAAAGAGGGCGTGGTACTCTCCACGCCGCAGACCATGATCATTGAACGCAAGAATGGTCAGATGGTATTGCAGGAACCGAAAGAAGAATAACCCGGCCCGTGATAATCCCTACGGGACGACCCTTTTTTCCGGTCGTCCCGCTCAGATCGGCAGAGGGTTGTGATTGTGGACTGTTATGGTTTATCGCATCCGCACTCACCCCAGTGTTTCGCACGCGTGGTTTTGCCAATCCCCGGATTAAAACTGTTGGTCGGGTCGAGCTGCTGGTAAAACGCCTTCAGCTGCGGCTTGGCCTTGTACAGATGGCCGACATTGTGCTCGGCCGGGTACTCCGCGCCGCGCGCCGCCAGAATCTCCAGCATCTTCTCTTTTAGCGCGTGCACATCCACGCCTTTCTTCACGATATAATCCTGATGGAACACGTGGCACAGGAAGTGGCCGTAGTAGAGGCGATGCGTCAGCGCCGCATCAAACTCCGGCGGCAGCCGCTCGAACCAGTCGCGGTCGTTGCGGCGCAGGGCGATATCCAGCGCCAGGATATCCTCCACCTCGGTATGGTGCACCGCGTGATAGCGCACCGCCGCACCCGCCGCCGCAAAGCGATGCAGGAACGCGTGCGCCCCCTCTTTGCCCGCACATTCGAAATATTCGCCTTCGGCCTGCTGGAAGAACGTTTGCAGATAGGCGCGCGCTTCCGCCACGCCCTCACCGGACATTTTCAGCATCAGGTGATGTTCAAAACGGTCGCGATACTGCTTCATGCGCGCGGGCAGATGCGAAGGTAGCAGCGCGGCCAGTTTCTGCAACAGGCGGTCGCTGAAGTGCGGCTTCAGCCACGGGATACGCGCCAGCAGCGCATCGGCACGTCCTTTCAGGGTGAAGAACAGCGGCATTTTGTCGGTACCGAGCTTGTCGATCATCACAAAGGTATCTTTGCCGTAGGTCTCGGCGATATCGAAAATATCGCGATGCATATATTCGCCCGCCACCGGCAGGTTACTGAAGTTAGCGAGCATATGGCGACGCAGCTGGTCGAGCACCGCCGTGTCGTTGGTGCCGATATAAAACACCTGCTGGGCGCTTTCACTGGCAAAGGTGTCAAGGCGAACGGCAAACAGCGCCAGCTTACCGGCGCAGCCGCTGGCTTCGAACAGGCGGCGTGCGTCGGCGTTAAAGCGGGAGGGGGTATCGGCATCAACATCGCGCACCCGCTCGGCGTAATCGGGGTCGGAGGCGTGGCGCTCATCGTGCTGCACGTCAGCGGGCTGCCAGCTTTCATCATCCAGCTTGCTGAGGATCTGCTCCGGCGAGCTGCCAAGTGCGATCCCCAGATGGTTAACCAGCTGCAGTTTGCCCTCGGCGGTGATCTGCGCATACATCGCCATCTCGCTGTAGGCCGGGCCGCGCTTCACCAGCGAGCCGCCAGAGTTATTGCATATCCCGCCCAGCACCGAGGCACCGATACAGGATGAACCGATCACCGAATGCGGTTCACGCCCCAGCGGCTTCAGCACTTTTTCCAGCTGATACAGCGTGCTGCCCGGGAAGGCCAGCACCTGCTTACCGCCGTCCAGCAGCTGAATTTTGTCCATGCGCAGGGTGCTGATAATCACGATATCGCGCGGATAATCATTGCCGTTCGGCGTGGAGCCTTCCGTCAGGCCGGTATTGGCCGCCTGCATCAGAATAATCACATCAGCGGCAACGCAGGCTTGCAGAATACGCCACTGCTCCAGCAGCGTGCCTGGAAACACCACGGCGAGGGCATCGCCTTCACCCGATCGGAAACCCTTACGGTAGCGTTCGGTTTTTTCCGGTTCGGTGAGCAGATGGTTGCGGCCAACGATACGGCCCAGTTCAGCAATCAGTTTTTGTGCGGCGGGTTGAGAGGTGTGCATGTCATGTCCTTGTCAGTATCACCGCTTTACTGTAGCACTCGTGAGCGAGCAATAAAGCCCGGGAGGCGAGCGCTGTGATTCATCACCTGAAAACTAGCTGCTATTCTCAAGGTATGACACACTGCACCCACTTGTTACCTCTGGGTAAAAAAAATCAAACAACCTAGTCACTTGAGAGAAAATCATCTGATGAAATGGATTTGTTCTGTCAGCCTTGCCGTCACTCTGTCTATGCAGCCCGCTTTTGCCGAAGAGCTTATCGGCCCGCATCAACTGACCCCGCAGGCGCGCGACGCTTTCGTCAGCGGGCTGCTGAAAAAAATGACGCTCGATGAGAAGATTGGCCAGCTCAGGCTGATCACCGTCGGCCCGGATAACCCGAAAGAAGCGATCCGCGACATGATCCAGCACGGTCAGGTCGGGGCGATTTTCAACACGGTGACGCGTCCCGATATCCGTGCGATGCAGGACCAGGTGATGCAGCTGAGCCGCCTGAAGATCCCGCTGTTCTTTGCCTATGATGTGATCCACGGTCAGCGTACCCAGTTCCCGATCCCGCTGGCACTGGCCTCCAGCTGGGACACCGATGCGGTGGCGCAGGTTGGGCGCATTGCGGCCTATGAAGCCGCCGATGATGGCCTCAACATGACCTGGGCGCCGATGGTCGATGTCACCCGTGAACCGCGCTGGGGCAGGGGGTCGGAAGGCTTTGGTGAGGATACTTACCTGGCGTCCGTGATGGGCCGCACCATGGTTAAGGCGATGCAGGGCAAAAGCCCGGCTGACCGCTACTCGGTGATGACCAGCGTCAAGCACTTTGCCGCCTACGGCGCGGTGGAAGGCGGGCGGGAATACAACACGGTGGATATGAGCCCGCAGCGCCTGTTCCAGGACTATCTGCCGCCGTACAAAGCGGCGCTGGATGCAGGCAGCGGCGGGGTGATGGTGGCCCTGAACTCGCTGAACGGCGTACCGGCCAGCGCCGACAGCTGGCTGCTGAAGGATGTGCTGCGCGATGAATGGGGCTTCAAGGGGATTACCATCAGCGACCACGGTGCGATCAAAGAGCTGATTCAGCACGGGGTGGCGCGTGACCCGCAGGACGCGGTGCGTATCGCGCTGCAGTCCGGCATTGATATGAGCATGAGCGATGAGTACTACAGCAAATATCTGCCGGGCCTGGTGAAAAGCGGCGCGGTGAGCGAGCAGGAGATTGATAACGCTGCACGTCACGTGCTCAATGTGAAATATGATATGGGCCTGTTTAATGACCCGTACAGCCACCTCGGGCCGGTGGGGAGTGACCCGGCGGATACCAATGCCGAAAGCCGCCTGCACCGCGCTGAAGCACGCGATGTTGCGCGCAAGAGTATGGTGCTGCTGAAAAACCGTCTGGAGACGCTGCCGCTGAAAAAATCCGGCACCGTGGCGCTGATTGGCCCGCTGGCCGACAGCCAGATTGATATTATGGGCAGCTGGTCCGCCGCGGGCGTCGCGAAGCAGTCCGTGACGCTGCTGCAGGGGATGAAAAATGCCACCGCCGGCAAAGCCACGCTGCTGTATGCCAAAGGGGCAAACGTCACCGACGATAAAGGCATTCAGGACTTCCTGAATCTGTATGAGAAGGCCGTCACCATCGATACGCGCACGCCGCAGCAGATGCTGGACGAAGCCGTTGCCACCGCGAAAAAAGCTGATGTGGTGGTGCTGGCGGTTGGTGAAGCGCGCGGCATGGCGCACGAAGCCTCCAGCCGGACGGACCTGACGTTGTCCCACAGCCAGCTGCAGCTGATTGATGCGGTGAAAGCCACGGGTAAACCGATCGTGATGGTGCTGATGAATGCCCGCGCGCTGGCGCTGACCCACCAGCTTGAGCAGTCGGATGCGATGCTGGAAAGCTGGTACCCTGGCACCGAAGGTGGTAATGCGATTGCCGACGTGCTGTTCGGTGACTACAACCCGTCGGGCAAGCTGCCGATGTCCTTCCCGCGTTCCGTCGGCCAGATCCCGATTTATTACAACCACCTGAATACCGGCCGCCCGTATAACTATGAGAAGCCGAACAAATACACCTCTCACTATTTCGACGAGGCGAACGGCCCGCTGTTCCCGTTCGGCTATGGGCTGAGCTACACCACGTTCACGCTGTCGCCGGTGAAATTGTCGTCCGCAACGATGGCGCGTAACGGCACGGTCAATGCCAGCGTGACGGTCACGAATAGCGGTAAGGTCGACGGCGCCACGGTGGTGCAGCTCTACCTGCGCGACGAAGTGGCGAGCATCAGCCGCCCGGTGAAGGAGCTGAAGGGCTTCCAGCGCATTATGCTGAAGGCTGGAGAATCACAAACCGTGACCTTCCCGATTGACGTCAGCGCGCTGACCTTCTGGAATGCCAGAATGCAGCAGGTGGCCGAGCCGGGTAAATTCAGCGTGATGATCGGGCTGGATTCAGCGCGCACCGTCGATGCGGAATTTGATTACCTGTAACGAGGGTCGGGCATACCTGAACGACGGGGCGGGCATGCCCGCCCCCTACGCGCCCGGTTTAAGGAATAGCATCATGGTCACTATGCGCGATAAAATTCAGCAGCAGGTCTTCCGCTTAAACGGCCTGTCGCTGAATGAATTTGACCTGTCAAAGCCGATGGGTGACCCCGGCCTTTACGGGCCGGACAGCGTGATCTGGCGCGTGCACGGTGACTTTACCTCCATGCTGTGCGGCGGCATCTGCGCGCTGCTGCTGCAGATGCTGCATCCGCTGCCGCTGGCGGGCGTCTGGGATCACTCCACTTTTCGCGAAGATATGATGGGGCGGCTGCGGCGTACCAGCCAGTTTATCGCCGTCACCACCTTCGGCAACACCGCCGATGCTCATATCCTCATCGAGCGCGTTAAGCGCATTCACCTGAAGGTCAGTGGCGTCGACGCGCACGGTCAACCCTATGAGGCCAGCGATCCGCAGCTGCTCACCTGGGTTCACGTTGCGGAGACCAGCAGTTTCCTCGCCGCGCACCTGCGCTATAAAAATCCGCAGCTCAGCCTGGGCGAGCAGGATCGTTACTACGCCGAGGCCGCAGTGGTTGCCGAAGCGCTCGGCGCGCAAAACGTGCCCAAGAGCGTGGCGGCCGTCGAAGGGTATCTGCAGGCGATGCGTCCGCAGCTGCGCTGCGATGAACGCACGCGGGAAGTGCTCTCCCTGCTGATGAACGCCCCGGCCCCAAGCTGGCAGGCGCGCCCGGCAATGAAAGCGATAATGACCGCGGGCATTGAGCTGCTGCCTGACTGGGCTTTACAAGACTTTGGCCTGCATTTTTCCCCGATAAAGCGCCGGATTATTCACGGGCGTATTCATACTCTTGCCGCGCTGCTGCGCTGGGCTATTCAACGCGGCGCCTGGCAGCGTGCCATGGCGCGCGTTGGGCGTGAGTATTAATCATCATAAGGATATCATCATGAAAAAAATCGTTACCGTGTCGCTGTTGCTGCTGAGCGGAAGTGCCAGCGCCGCAGGCATCCTGCGTCAGGATCTGGATACTCAGCTGGAAAACTGTCAGCAGCAGGCGGTCAGCACCCTGGCCAATCTGCAATGCTATGACGCGGCGAATAAAGCCTGGGATGCCGAGCTGAACAAGCAGTATAAGCTGCTGCTGGCCGGGCAGTCAGCGGCGGCACAGAGCGCGCTGAAAGCCTCGCAGCGTGCCTGGGTTAGCTATCGCGATAGCTACTTTGAGGGGATGAATAAGTACTATCAGCAGCAGCAGGGGACTATCTGGGGCCTGGTGGCGTCGGAGTCAAAGCTGAACGTGGTTAAAGAGAAGGCGCGCGATCTGTATCGCCTGCGCAACAGCACCCATATGGAAGGGTAGGCGTTCAACCCGGGTCAGGCATGCCTGACCCCTACGCTTATGTTGCCCGGGCATGCCTGGCCCCTACGCTTTTGTTGCCTGGGCATGCCTGGCCCCTACGCTTTTGTTGCCTGGGCATGCCTGACCCCTATGCTTATGTTGCCCGGGCATGCCTGACTTCACGCACAGCGGGTCCCGTAGGGGCGAGGCATGCCTCGCCCACATCGTTATATGCCACCCTCGCAGCCATTTTGAGACTTTTACCCTTGCCTCCGGCGGCCTTCAGGCGCCATCCTCTCTTAATATCCTGGCCTATGCTTCAGGAATGGATCCCGCCACACACCGTCGAGGCGTTATGACACAGCCCTACCCGATTGCTGAAGTCACCAATCAGCAACAGACGCTGATCGCGATAGTCGAACAGGATGCGCGCACAGCCTATTTCTATATCTGGCCGGCCGAAGGCTTCCGCACCCAGTTTGCCGTGCGCGGCTGCTGGCTGCGCAACCTGCTGCCTGCGCCCATGCAGGAAGATGTCGAAGCGATGCAGCAGGGCACGCCGCCGCTGCTCAGCGCCGAATATTGCCGTACGCTGGAAGCCGAACCGATGCTGGATCCGGCCGGATTGCAGATTGTCTGGGAACCGACGGATGACGGTGCTGCCGTCTGGTATCAGGGCCAGCTGCTGGCCGTGATCCCCGGCTGGAGCCTGTATCAGGATAAGCAGGTCAGTTACTCCGCCAGCTGCATCAAAGCCAACCGCCTCACCGCGCCGCTCGGATCCGCATCCACCAATGAGTACTACGCCGCCGCGCAGCAGCACCGACAGTTCTGGCGCGACTGGCACGACGGCCAGCTGTGGGAGCCTATCCAGCAGGAGATGCTGCAGTGCTATGAAGCGCAGTATGGCGAGTCGCTGAAGTATTACTCCATCGATCAGGGTAACTGGCCGCCGATGGCGATCTCGCAGCACTACCACGAGGGCTGCTGGTATTTCCTGACCCTGGGCATGAGCATTCGCCCGATGCCGTGGGTCGATTTTCTCTATGAAGATCTGGCGCCGCAGTATCGGCGCGCCGAGCTGGCGCTGGCGATCGATGCACAAGTGATGACCGAAGAGAATGCGGTTCAGATGGCCAGCGCGCTAGCCGGATTCGCACATGTGCCCTGGGCACGCCTCAGCTGGCTGGGCGAGGGGCACACTCTGGAGTCGTCGGTGGCACCGATGGGCTTTGAGGGCTTTATTCTCTCCAGCGCGCTCGGGCGCGAAAGCGGACAGTTCCCGCTGCCGAAGCGCGAGGGTGAGAAGGTGAATCTGCTGTGGGCGGCCCCGGTCACCACGCTGGAGCGCGAGTTTGCCCAGGCGGAAGAAGATGGCGGACTGCAGCTGGTCGCACGCCTGCTGCAGTACGGCAGCGGCCATATTTTCCGCGCCCGCCAGCAGGTGGTTGAAGCCGGGGAGTGATCCCCCGCTGCGCTGTTTGTTAAATTTGTGAAGTCTGTCACTCAAGTAATTCATTAACACGCCGTTAACACGATCAGGCAATTGTGCCTTTTTCGTGTTGAGTGGTGTGCTCATGTTTAAAACAACCCAGGCCAGATTTACCCTGCTGATCGTCAGCTTCTTTGTGTTACTGCTGCTGATCACCGTGGTGGTGATCAAACTGTTTGTAGCGCCTCAACTCGCGACCAATGAGAGTCGTCTGGTGCGCTACGAGGTAGAAACTATCGGTGCCAGCATCACGGAAATGATGAATCGCGTGCAGGCACAGCAGCGCAGTATTACCGAGTCCGTTGCCGTGCTCGACAGCAACAATATTGATGCCGTGCTCCCCGCGCTGGTGAATCAGTATCAGGACGTCGACGTGTTTGGCGGCGGCGTCTGGCCGCTGGCGCGTCAGCGCGATCCCGCGCGCGACAAATTCAGCAGTTTCTTCGCCCGCGACAGCAGCAACAAGCTGCAGGTCAACACCTACTGGAACTCCGCCGAGGCGCCTAATTACTACGAGCAGTCGTGGTACAAGGATGGCATGGCAGCGGCAAAGGGCCAGTGCGCCTGGGCTAAAGCCTATCAGGATGCCGCCAGCCCGCAGCCGCGCACTAACTGCGCCATGGCGATTTATCGCGACGGCAACGCGTGGGGCGTCGCGACTATCGACGTGACGCTGGGCTTCTTTAACCATCTGGCGAAGCAGATGGGCGAAGCCATTCACGGCACCACGCTGATTGTTGAAGCGGACGGCAAAGTGGTGGGGGATGCCAGCCTGGTCGACGGCGCGCCAAAACTGCGCAATCTGTCGGAGCTGAACACGCCGATGGCGAGCGCACTCAGCCAGATGCTGGGCAAAGTCAGCGGCAGTGAGCCGCAGCAGAGCAGCTATGATGGCGAAGACGGCAGCCATACGCTACTGGTGCAGCAGATCGGCGGCAGCCCGTGGTTCCTCGCCAGTGATGTGCCGAGCGCGCTGTTAGCGCAGCAGACCAGCTCGATTCTCACCCGCCTCGGCCTGGTCCAGATCCCGCTGGCTGTTGTACTGCTGCTGGTGCTGCTCGGCTTTATTCGCGCCATGATGAAGCGCCTTAGCGGGCTTAACGACAATATTCTGGCACTCTCCACCGGCGGTGCCGACCTTACCCAGCGCCTGCCAGCCAGCTCCAGCCCGGAATTCAACGCGGTGGCGCAGAGCTTCAACCAGTTTATCGCCAGTCTGCAGGGGCTGATGCGCCAGGTCGGTGACAGCGCGTTGGCGATTACCACCGCATCGCGTGAGATCGCCAGCGGCAACCTCGATCTCTCCGCCCGCACCGAAGAACAGTCCAGTTCGATTGTGGAAACGGCGGCGTCAATGGAGGAGTTGACCGGTACCGTGCGTCAGAATGCCGATAACGCCACGCATGCCAACCAGCTGGCGGCGGATGCATCGCAGGTGGCGGAACGCGGCGCGCAGGTGGTGCAGAGAGTGGTGTCGACGATGGGGGAAATTAACGTCTCGTCGCGCAAAGTGGTGGATATTATCAGCGTCATCGACAGTATCGCCTTCCAGACCAACATTCTGGCGCTCAACGCCGCGGTGGAAGCCGCACGTGCGGGCGAGCAGGGGCGCGGTTTTGCGGTGGTCGCTTCAGAGGTGCGTAATCTGGCGCAGCGCTCGGCGAACTCGGCGCGTGAGATTAAAAAGCTGATTGAGGAGTCGGTGGCGAATATCGACGAGGGCAGTCTGCTGGTGCAGCAGGCGGGTACCACGATGGACGAACTGATGAGCGGCGTCAGCAGCGTCAATACGCTGATGGCCGAGATTATGTCGGCCAGCCGCGAGCAGAGTATGGGGATCGATCAGATCAACACGGCCATCACCCAGCTCGACAGCACCACCCAGCAGAATGCCGCGCTGGTGGAGCAGGTCTCCGCCGCTGCGCAGGCGATGGAAGAGCAGAGCGTACAGCTGGAGCGCGTCGTCAGCAGCTTCAAACTGTAATTAAAGCCGCATCCGGCGCAGCCAGCGCCGGATACGCTTCTGCCGTTATTGTCACACACCGCACGATTTTATGCAGATCAATGTCGACTTCTTATGCCAGAATAGTGGCATTCGTCTTAAGGAGTCGGCATGTCTGCAATTGAAGTTATCCTCGTCGATCGCCACGATCGCCCCACGGGTAAAATGGAAAAAATGGAAGTACACGAAAAAGGCTTACTGCATCGGGCGGTCACCGTTTACGTGTTCAATTCCCGCCATCAGCTGCTGTTGCAGCAGCGCGCCAGCGGTAAATATCACTGTGGCGGGCTGTGGAGCAACACCACCTGCGGGCATCCTTACCCCCAGGAATCGACTCAGCATGCCGCTGAACGCCGACTGTATGAAGAGATGGGCTTGCGCCTGACGCTGCAACCGATGTTCGAACTGAGCTATAACCTGCCGCTCAGCAACGGGCTGACCGAGCACGAGTATGGCCACGTCTATTTCACCATCAGCGATGCTCTCCCGGTGGTTAACCCGGAAGAAGCCGACGGCTGGCGCTACAGTTCGCTGGCGGATATTCAGCGTGAAATTGACAGCCACCCGGAGCGCTTCACGCCCTGGTTCCTGTTCACTTTCGCCCGCATCCCGCAGGAATTTGCCCGTTTTGTCGGGCAGCAGTAAAACGCGCGTTACTCTTCAAGATAGAGCCCCATTCTCTCCGCCAGCGCCAGCAACTCCTCCACTACCGGGCGCTCAGTAATCTTATGCGTTTTACTTTCGCTGAGCAGCATAGTGCCGTCGATACGGTCACCAAACCACTTCGCACAGCGCGACGCGAGGACTCTCCCCGGCATATAACGTGGGGATCACCGTTCCGTCAGGGGTAAAAATGGGGCTGAAGCGGGCATTGCCGCTGACCGTGTTGTTAAAGCTGCTGCCGGAATAGCGCTGGCGGTGCACGCGACACAGCGTTGTGCCCGCCGGCAGGCTGAACGTATTGATTGCCACGGGGTGAGAAGGCGGGGCGAAACGTGAAACTCCCTTTTCGGACTGGCTCTCCTTAGCCATGCTGCGCCCCCTCTTTTGCCTGCCGTGCGGCGGCAATCACCGCTTGCGGATCGCTGCTCAGCAGATCTTTCGGCCGGCGACCGCCCAGCCAGCTATTGCTGCCGGCAAACCAGGCGGCCAGTGACCAGGGCGTGCGCGAGCCGTCAAAAATAGCCAGCACCTGTTTCACCGCCGGCAGCGGCTGCCAGGCTTCATCAAAAGCATAATCCGGGTAGCGGTCCTGACCTTCAACGCTGATGGCAAAGGTTCTGCCACGGCGTTTCCAGGCGTTGGGGCCGGCGCTGCGGTTGGCGTTAGTGAAATGTGCTTTGTCTGACAGTTCGCTGGAGCTGAGCCACTGCCCGTCCGCCAGAATGAATGCGCGCAGGTCCTCTTTGCGCTGCTCATTATTGATTCGATACTGTTCGAAACCGCTAAAGATACTGTCACTGTTTTTTGCCGTCGGCGTGGTTTTAGCCCCGGCACGTGATGGCATTAGCAGGTTCTGGGCGATTTCAAAAAAGGCCAATGCCAGCGAAGGATCGAGGCGGGGATTGCTAACCAGCTTTTCCAGCTTTTTACGCAGCGCATCGCGGGTCCCGTTTTTGGACGGCGCAGCATCTTTCAGCTGATCGACATTGATCACCAGATATTCAGCGCTCTCTTCAGCTGCCATGCTGCGCAGCTGCTGCCCGCTGAACAGGCTAACCGTTTCTGTTTGTGCTGCACTGTTTTTGGCTGACATCGATCACCCCGTCTGGATAGATTGCATATATTGAATATATCGCATATCCAACGGAGTGTCTAAACTTTCGCCAGCTTAGCAATTATTCAGGCGAAGTCTTCGGCATCGACATCTCTAACGCGTCGTGCGCCGAAGAAGTGATTTCAGTCATGATGTTGAGTTTTATGTTCGGGAGTAAACTCAGAGCATAACGGCCCGACTGGCAGAGAGAAATTCCAGCTGGTTATGTGTCACAACGAAATGATCAAAGCCGGGCGGCCGGGGATTACCGCCAGTGTTTGCGCTCAGGAACGAACGATGAAGGTGTATCCAGCCAGCATCACGCCGCCGATGCCACCAACGGCCATCAGCAGAAAAATAAACACCACACCAATTTTTTGCCAGTTCATAGCGAAGCCTGTTTTCTTAAGGGAGGGCGAAGTATAGCGCCTTCGCCCAGCGGAATTAAGCTGAAAGCGGCATTTTATTGCCCGCTGGCCGCCTGCTTAGAGAAAAACAGCGTGACGCGCGCCACTTCGACGCCGAACTTTTTCATCGAGGTGACGTTCATCAGGTGCTGCGCATCCTGCTGGTAAATCCAGTCGTCAAAGTTCAGCTTGTAGCTGCTGTCGTCGGTTTTCACCGTCATGGTATAGCGCCAGTTAAAGGCGTTGCCACGGGAGTGCCCCTGCGCGGTGCCGATAATATCCCCGGCGGTACCGACATAGCTGCCGTCGCTCAGGCGGCGGATATGCCAGACGCGCTGCTGCTTCTCGCCGTCGTCATAGACGAAGTGTTCATTCAGCGTCAGGGTATCGCCGACCACCTGGCCGTTAATGGTCACTTCAAAGCGGCGGATCTGTTTGCCGCTGTAGTCCTGTACCATCCCCCAGGCGCGCGAGTCGCCGTTGAACCAGCTGAAGATATCGATTTTCGGCTGGGCTTGCTGATAGTCCTCAATTTTGGCACCGCAGCCTGCAATCAGCAGGCTCAGCGTCAGCAGCAGGAATTTCCACATGGTTAACCTCCGGTCAGTTTCCGACGAATATCGGGATAGGTGGTGTTCGGCGCGAGCCAGATACCCAGGAAAGCATCACGGAACTCACGATTAAAATATGGGCCGATGGGTTTCATGGCGCCCTGCATCCCGGCGGGCTGCCAGTAAAACTGGCCGCCGTCGGCATCGGCAGTAAAGGCCAGCCGCGTACCGTCGCTGACGTCCGGCCAGATGTCACCAAGCTGCTGCAGCCACTGCTGTTGCTGGCTGCTGCTGCCGGTTTTCTGCGCCTGCCACTGCTCCAGCGTGGCGTCCAGCAACGCCTGGCGGGTGATATCGCGGCGGTAAACGATCACCAGGGAGACGGGCCACTGCTGCGGCTGCCAGCGCCCGTTCGGCGTCAGCAGCTGTGAGTCGTAGACGGTGAACGGTCCCCAGGTCAGCGTGGCCTGGCCGACCGTACGCCAGCTCAGCCAGTCAGCGGCCTGGACAAGGGGGGAGAGCAACAGCAGGAGCAGCAGTAATTTTTTCATCAGTCGCGTCCTGAAGCAGTTGTGACCTGTTTTATCGGGCTGACCGGAACAGAGGGTCAGCCCCTACAAAAAATCATCACTGTGGCAGGGGCCGATCATCTTTTCCGCTCGGCCCGTGGCTGGCACTCGCTGCAGCCGAGACAGGCAGACACCAGCGGCAGATAGATCGCCCAACCCACCGCCAGCACGCCAAACACCAGGAGCGCAGGCTGATGCAGCTGCATCGCGCCCAGCCGTTCCCCGACGAAATAAGCAAACGGGCCGCCCAGCGCCCCCACCAGCGCCAATAGCGGGGCACGTAAAGCAAAGCGCTGCTGTAGCAGCCACCACCAGCAGGCGAACACCAGCCACAGCGCCAGCATCCAGGGCGGGAAAAACGCAACGCCGCTAAAGCTGAACAGCCCGCTCCACAGCCACAGGCTGTCGAGGGCAACGCCACCCGCGGCCACCAGCAGCAGCCGGGCTTTTACCTCGCGCGGGCAGAGTAGCCACGCCAGCAGCGCCACCGCCGATAATGCCAGCCAGATGCGCTCGCGCAGCGCGACCGCCAGCCCCCAGTAGAGATCAAAGCCCAGGGTCAACAGCCAGAAGCGCCAGCGGCTCATGCGCGCTGCAGCGTCAGCTGGACAGTGCCAATGGTGTTGGAGCGGAAGCCCGCTTCGCAGTAGCACAGGTAATAGAGCCACATGCGGCGGAAGCGCTCGTCGAAGCGGCCCTGCGCCAGCTGCGGCCAGGCGTTGTCAAAGCGCCGCCGCCAGTGTTGCAGGGTCTGCGCGTAGTCATGGCCAAGCTCAAACTGGTCGAGCACGCTGAAATCACTGACGGCCTTCAGGGTCTTCTGCAGCAGGCTGACCGAAGGCAGGAAGCCGCCGGGGAAGATGTAGCGCTGAATAAAATCGACGCCGCGCGCGTAGCTGGCAAAGCGCTCCTCGCTGATGGTGATGGCCTGAATCGCCAGGCGTCCGCCCGGTTTCAGCAGCTGCTGGCAACGTTCGATAAACAGCGGAATATAGGCTTTACCGACCGCTTCGATCATCTCAATGGAGACGATTTTGTCGTACTGCCCGGTCAGGTTACGGTAATCCTCGCACAGCACCGTAACGCGGTCGCTTAGCCCGGCGGCGGCGATGCGCTGGCAGCTGTATTCATACTGCTCCTGCGAGATGGTGGTGGTCGTGACGCGGCAGCCGTATTCGCGCGCGGCATATTCGGCCATTGCCCCCCAGCCGGTGCCAATCTCCAGCAGGTGATCGTGCGGGCTAAGTGCCAGCTTGACGCACAGCCGCTTCATTTTGGCCTGCTGTGCCTGCTCCAGCGACATCTCCGGCTGCGGGAACAGTGCGCTGGAGTAGAGCATCTCTTCGTCAAGGAAGCTGGTATAAAAGTCGTTGCCGAGGTCATAGTGCGCGGCGATATTGCGTTTCGCCTGACGCACGTTGTTGCGGCGCAGGGCATGCACCAGCTGATTGAGCGGGGCGCTTATCCAGCTGAGGCGGGACTCCAGCTTATCGACGACGCGGCTGTTGTTCGCCAGCGTCAGGATCACCGCCGTCAGGTCCGGGGTCTCCCAGTCGCCGTCCATAAAGGATTCCGCCGCCGCGATACTGCCGCCGAACAGCACCCGGCGGTAAGCACGGCAATGATGCACCACCACTTCCGCCTGCAGCGCTGCCTGCTCGTCGCCGAAGAACTGGCTGCCCAGATAGGGATCGTGCAGCGTCAGCCCGGCACCCTCAATGTGCTGCAGCAGGGAGAAGACCACCCGGCGCGAAGCACAAAAACGTTTACCCGTTTTGCTGCGGGTGGTCAGGCTGATATCGCTGCCAGTCATCACTTATTTCTCCAGCTTGCTGTGGTCATATACAGGCGCACCTTTGCGCCAAAGTTTCCACGCCTGCCAGTAAATCGCCAGCGCGGTTCTCACGGTCATCATCGGGAAGCGCCAGAGGAAATGGCGCAGGGTTTGCCGGGTAAGCGGCTGGCGGCGCAGATGCAGGGTGGCATCAAACTCACGGCCTTCGCGGTGATTTTCAATATGCACCAGCAGCGATTTACCCGGCGGCGAGAGCCGCCAGTGGTAGATCATCTCCAGCGGATTAAACGGCGAGACGTGAAACACTTTTTCCGTGGTTTCGCTGCCGTCCGGTTTCACTGCATAGGTGTGTCGCTCATTCCACGGCGTGTTGCGCACTTCGGCCAGCATCCAGCGCAGGGTGTCGGCGTCATCGTACAGATAGTAAAAATTGACCGGGTTAAACGAGCAGCCGAAGTAGCGCAGCTGGGTCAGCAGCATTACCCGCCCGGAAAGCTGCTCGCCGGTGAGCTGGGCAATACGCGCCTGCGCCCGCTGCTTAATATCGCCACCACCGAGGTAGTCGTCGCTGCTGAAGCTGGCGGCGCGCAGGCGGCTGTGGCCAATGCCGACATTTTTCAGCAGCGGCAGCTCGTCGAGGTCAATCAACGGCATAAAGATCCGGTAGCTGAACTGGTGGTCGACCGGCGTAAAACGGCGGTGGCGCACGTGGCCGCTGTACAGCACGCTGTTCACAGCAGCTCCCCCTGTTCCATCGCCGCGATCACGTCGAGCGCGCTGCGGATGCCGTCTTCGTGAAAACCGTTATAGCTCCACGCGCCGCAGAACCAGCTGCGGTTGCTGCCATTGAGCAGCAGGCGCTGCTGCTGGGCGTGCAGGCAGTCGGGGCCAAACTGCGGATGATGGTACTCAAAACGGCGCAGCACTTTTGCCGGATCGATGGGCTGCGTGGGGTTCAGGCTGACGCAGAAAGTGTGCGGCGCTTTGATCCCCTGCAGGATATTCATGTTGTAGGTGACGCTGGCGCCCAGCAGCTCGTCTCCCGCCTGAGTGTCTTCCAGCCGGTAGTTCCAGCTGGCCCAGGCGGCGCGCGCTTTCGGTAACATACTAATATCGGTATGCAGCACCACTTCATTGGCGCGATAGGGGATGCCCGCCAGCATCGCCGCTTCGGCCCCGGAGGCATCGCCCAGCAATTGCAGCGCCTGATCGCTGTGACAGGCAAATATCACCTGGTCATAGCGCTCGCTGCCGCGTGCGCTTTCCAGCGTGACGCCGGCCTCATCGCGCAGGACGCGGGTCACCGCGGTGTTAAGATAGACAGCGATCTTCTCGCCAATCAGCTGCATCAGGCGGCGGATGTACTCGCGCGACCCGCCGGGGATGACGAACCACTGCGGGCGCTGCGCCAGATCGAGCAGGCCGTGGTGGTTAAAGAAGTGCAGAAACTGCGCCAGCGGCATGCGGCGCATCTCCGCCAGCGAGGTTGACCAGATAGCCGCGCCCATCGGCAAAATATAGTGCTGAGCAAAGAAGGCGCTGAAGCCGTGCAGACGGAGAAAATCATCCAGCGTCCCCTGATCCTGCTGGTGCTCCAGCCACTGCTTGCCGCAGCGGTTAAAGCGCACAATCTCAGCGAGGAAGCGGTAAAACGAGGGTTTTAACAGATTGCTGCGCTGGGCAAACAGGCTGGTCAGCGAGTGGCCGTTATACTCCAGCCCGCTGCGCTGATTGCGCACTGAAAAGCTCATCTCCGTTGGCTGACTCTCCAGCCCGAGCTCGGCCAGCAGCGCCAGAAAGCGCGGATAGGTGCGGTCGTTATAGACAATAAACCCGGTATCAATCGCCCAGCGTTTACCCGCCAGCTCGACATCCACCGTGGCGGTATGACCGCCAAGCGTTGGGCCAGCCTCGTACAGATGGACCTCAGCGCGCGCGGCAAGTTTCCACGCACAGCTAAGACCCGAAATACCACTACCAATAATTGCAACCCGCACGGGCTACCTCGCTATTCGCTGCGTGAGCAGGCGCTGAAGGGCAATGGGCAGGCGGGATGTGACCCGCAGAATAAAGGCAAACAGGCGGGGGAAAGCGATTTCCGCTTTGCCCTTCTCCAGACCGTGGCGAATAAAGCGCGAGGCCTGGACCACGTCGACAATCATCGGCATGGCGAAATCATTGCGCCGCGTCAGCGGGGTATCAACAAAGCCGGGCAGCACCAGGCTGATACCGACCTGCTGGCGCGAGACGTCCTGTGCCAGGCTGCGGGCGAAATAGGCCAGCGCGGCTTTCGATGCGCCGTAGGCTTCGGCCCGGGGCAGTGGCACCAGGCTGGCGGTGGAACCCACCAGCGCCACGCGGCTGCCGGGCTGCATCTGCGGCAGCAGGCTGTCGAGGCAGTTAATCGGGCCGCTAAAGTTAGTCTGCATCACGCGGTGGACTTTTTCCGCTTCCACCAGACCATGATCAAGGTATTCACAGGTGCCGGCGCACAGGATAGCGAGATCAACCAGCCTGTTGCTGAGGGCTGAACGCGTCTGCGCCAGATCGGTAATATCGAATTCGCACAGTTCAATTTGTGGATGCTGAACCTGCAGGGCTTCCAGCCGTTCGCGGTTGCGGCCACAGGCGGTGACGTGCCAGCCAGCGGCGGCATAATCCTGCGCCAGCTGCTGGCCAATGCCGGAACTGGCACCGGTAATCAGAACGCGTTTCATGGCTGTAGCCTCTTTTTGATCCGGTTGACCACTGAGCCCAGCAGCGGCAGCTTCTCATACAGCATTGCGCCCATATCGTAGTAGTCGCGCTGGAAAACGATCTTATCCGCGCGAAAGCGCAGATAGCTGCTGCCCTCCAGGCTCTGCTCCGCGCCGCGTTGTAGCGCCGGGTGGGCATACTCCATACGCCATAGCAGCAGGGCATCATTGTCGAACTCGCGCACCAGCGTGACGATAAAGCGGCAGTAGCGCATATTTTTTAGCAGTTCGGTAAAGTAGCGTTCAACCACCGCCAGCCCCTGATGTTCACCCACCGGATCGCACAGGCGAATATCGTGATGGTAAATCTGTGGCAGCTGCGTAAGACGGCTGCTGTCCAGCGTTTCATAAAATTCTACCAGCTGGTTCAGTGTCGCCTGTTGCGTCATGCCGTGCCCCTTCAATTACCGTGTGAGGTGATGGAGAATCCCTGTTCCTGCCAGTGAGCCAGCTGCTCCTGCTGGCGTTTGGTCAATGCTTTACCGGTGTAAACAAAGATATGCTGGCCGGGAAAGAGCTCAGGTCGCGGGGACTCCAGCGGTTCCGCCAGCACGTCAATACGCCAGCCCTGCTGCGCCAGGCGCCATGCTTCCATCCACAGCCGCGTGCGGTCGGTAATGCCCCAGCCTACCAGCAGGGCATCTTTACCTGCCTTCTTGCGCGAACCGGCTAAACAGAAGCAGATATAATCAATTAAAGCACCATCCAGCAAACTGCACATAGCGCGAGCCGTATTTTGATCCAGCCCCAGCCGTTGACGGATAGGAACAAAAACGTGATCGATAAGCGATTCGGCCGGATTTTCCTTGCCAATACTGGCAATTTTGACGCGTAATTTGGACGGGCGCACCATGCGCAGCACGACCATCAGTTCTTCCTGAAGGGTAAACCACCCATCATCAACATTAACGTTTTCGCCTTCCAGCAAGGCCTTAACTTTGCCGACCGGCACGCCGCTCTCTATCCAGCGCTTGATCTCCTCAATGCGCTCAATGTCTTCTTCGTCGAACTGGCGGTGGCCACCCTCTGTGCGCTGTGGCTTGAGCAGGCCATAACGACGCTGCCAGGCACGCAGCGTGACCGGGTTAATACCGCAGCGTTCGGCGACATCACCGATGCTGTACAGAGTCATGCATTACCTCTTACTGACTACATTCCTGACACCAACGTAACCAATTACGTCAGGTTGTACAATTTATTTATAGTTGTACAACTTGAAACTGTCAGGTTTTCCGGTTAAATCTCATATATGAGATTAATTCCCTAATATGAGAAGATAAAGTGAAACAGACTCCAACGGAACAGCGGCTTGCTCAGCGTCTGGCCGATCTGCGTGATGAAAAGGGCTGGTCGCTGGAGGTGTTGTCAGATCTTACCGGGATTAGCCGCGCTTCGCTATCGCGTATCGAGCGTGCTGAGAGCAGCCCCACGGCGGCACTGCTCAATCGCCTGTGCAGTGCCTATGGTTTAACCATGTCTCGCCTGCTCAGCGAAGTGGAACAGGGCGGGGTACAGCTTTTGCGTCCTGAACAGCAGAGCCTGTGGCGCGATGCGGAGAGCGGCTACCAGCGCCGCAGCGTCTCGCCTCCGGCGCAGGCGTTTCACGCAGAGCTGGTGGAGGCGCACCTCGAAGCCGGGGCGCGCATCGACTATGACATCCCGCCGGTGGCGGGACTGGAGCAGCATATCTGGATGCTGGATGGCGTGCTGGAACTGCGCATGAACGATCGGCAGTGGCGGCTGGAGAAGGGCGACTGCCTGCGCTTCCACCTGTTTGGTCAAACCTCTTTTCACGCGCCGGAAACCAGCGGCGCGCACTATGCCCTGGTGGTGGCCCGCTCATGAATGAACTCGAATATCAGTGGTTAGACGCACAGCAGGCTCATTCTGAGCAGGAGGCACTGTGCCGGGTACTGGACGGATGCGTGGCGCACGGTGCCAGCGTCGGCTTTGTCAATCGCGACCCGGCAGTGCTCAGCCGATTCTGGCAGGACGTGGTGCTGAGCCTGGCGTGCGGCGATAAACAGCTGCTGGTGGCGCGCCTGCAGGGGCGGATTGTAGCCACGGTGATGGTGGTGCTGGCGATGCCGCCTAACGGCGCGCACCGGGCGGAAATCGTCAAGCTGCTGGTGCATCCTGAAGCGCGGCGGCGCGGCATTGCCCGGGCGCTGATGCAGCAGGCAGAGGAGCGCGCGCGTGCCGCCGGGCGCAGCCTGCTGGTGCTGGACACCCGCAGTGGCGACGTTGCGGAACCGCTGTATGCCTCCCGCGGCTGGCAGGTCGCCGGGCAGATCCCGGACTATGCGCAGTCGGTAGCGGGGGAGAGAGAAGCCACAACGGTGATGTACAAGCGGGTCTGAAACGCCTGGCAAACTGCGAGCCGTCTCGGGAGAATAGTCATTGCAGGCTGACGCCACGGCAATACTGTGTAAAAATACAGCCTTGTTCAGCAGGAAGTGGTTGTCATGGCGTTAACTGTCGCGTTAAAAACGCAAATTGCCGGGTGGTATAAAGCCCTGCAACAGCAAGTCCCCGATTTTATTCCGCGTGCTCCCCAGCGGCAGATGATTGCTGAAGTGGCTAAAACGCTGTCGGGGGACGACGGTCGTCATCTGGCTATTGAAGCCCCCACCGGCGTGGGTAAGACGCTCTCCTACCTGATCCCCGGCATTGCCGTTAGCCGCGCTGAAGAAAAACCGCTGGTGGTCAGTACCGCCAACGTGGCGCTGCAGGACCAGATTTTCAGCAAGGATCTGCCGCTGCTGAAAAAGATTATCCCCGAACTGAAGTTCACCGCCGCCTTTGGCCGCGGGCGCTACGTCTGCCCGCGCAACCTGTCGGCGCTGGCGACGGACGAAGAGAATCAGGGCGATCTGCTGCTGTTTCTCGACGACGATATGACCGCCAGTAAAGATGAGCGCGCGATCTGCACCGAACTGGAAAAATCCCTTAAGCGCTATCAGTGGGATGGCCTGCGCGACCACAGCGCGGAAAATATCGAAGATTCGCTGTGGCAGCGCCTCAGCACCGATAAAGCCAACTGTCTCGGCAGTAACTGCAACTGGTTCCGCGAGTGCCCGTTTTACGTGGCGCGGCGTGAAATTGAGAACGCCGACGTGGTGGTGGCGAACCACGCACTGGTGATGGCGGCGCTGGAAACCGAATCGGTGCTGCCGCCGCCGAAGAACCTGCTGCTGGTGCTGGACGAAGGCCACCATCTGCCCGACGTGGCGCGTGATGCGCTCGAAATGAGCGGTGAGATCACCCCGGGCTGGACCATGCTGCAGCTTGACCTGTTCTGCCGCCTGGTGGAGCAGTGCCTCGCGCAGTTCCGCCCGAAGCGCCCGCCGCCGCTTAGCCACCCAGACAAACTGAAAGCGCACTGTGAAGAGGTGCGTGAGCAGCTGCAGATGCTGTCACAGATCCTCGGCCTGTACCTGCCGCCGGACGGCCAGGAGGGCGAGTACCGCTTTGAGATGGGCCTGCTGCCTGAGGAGATCCTCACCCTTTGCGCCCGCCTGTTCAAGCTCAGCGATGCGCTGCGCGGGCTGGCGGAAGGGTTGATGAACGACCTCAGCGAGAAGAGCGGCCAGTTTGACGTGGTGCGGCTGCAGCGCACGCTGATCCAGATGAATCGTGCGCTGGGCTGGTTTGAAGCCAGCAGCAAGCTGTGGCGGCTGGCGGCGATGGAGCAGGCTTCCGGTGCGCCGGTGTCAAAGTGGGTGGCGCGGGAGATCCGCGATGGCAATGCGCACCTGCTGTTTCACTGCGCCGGGATCCGCGTCAGCGATCAGCTGGAAAAGCTGCTGTGGCGTAAGATCCCTCACGTGGTGGTGACCTCCGCCACGCTGCGGTCCCTTAACAGCTTCCAGCGCCTGCAGGAGATGTCCGGCCTGAGTGAAAAGGCGGGCGATCGCTTTGTCTCACTCGACTCGCCGTTTAACCACGTCACGCAGGGCAAGCTGGTTATTCCGCAGATGAAATATGAGCCGATGCTGGCGAATGAAGTGATGCACCTGGCTGAAATGGCGCACTTTTTTCGCCAGCAGATCAAAGAGGCGCAGCACAAAGGGATCCTGGTACTGTTCGCCAGCAATCGGGCGATGCAGCAGTTTATCGCCTATCTGCCCGAGCTGCGCCTGATGATGCTGGTACAGGGCGACAAGCCGCGCCCGGCACTGGTGGCGCTGCACCGCAAACGCGTAGAGCAGGGCGAAACCAGCGTGCTGGTAGGGTTACAGTCGTTCGCCGAAGGGCTGGATCTTAAAGGTGACCTGCTATCCCAGGTGCATATCCATAAAATTGCTTTCCCCCCGGTCGACAGTCCGGTTATTTTGACCGAGGGCGAGTGGCTGAAAAGCCTTAAGCGCTATCCGTTTGAAGTGCAGAGCCTGCCGAGCGCGTCGTTTAATCTTATCCAGCAGGTTGGCCGCCTGATCCGCAGCCATGACTGCTTCGGCGAGATTATTATTTATGACCGCCGTCTGATCAGCAAAAGCTATGGTGCGCGCCTGCTGGGTGCGCTACCGGTATTCCCAATAGAGCAGCCGCCCATGCCGGAGGGCGAGCTGCCGAAAGCCGTGACGCCTGCCGTGAGGCCAAAACCCGCAGGCAGGCGGCGTCGTTAATCGAGACAACCAGGCATGAGCATGGAATATAACAAGATTATTAAAGAGGTCGGGCGCGGCAAAAATCACGCGCGCGATATTGATATTGATACCGCCCGCGACCTGTATCGCCAGATGCTGGCCGGCAACGTGCCCGAGCTGGAGCTAGGCGGGATCCTGATTGCGCTGCGCATCAAAGGTGAAGGCGAAGAGGAGATGCTCGGCTTCTACCAGGCGATGCAGGAGCAGATGCCGCGGTTGAGGCCGCCTGCGCACCTGCCTATGCCTGTTGTCATCCCCAGCTATAACGGTGCACGCCGTCAGGGCAACCTTACGCCGCTGCTGGCGCTGCTGCTCTCTCGCCTCGGTTTCCCGGTGCTGATGCATGGCGTTAGCGACGATCCGACTCGCGTTACCAGCGAAGCGGTGTTCGCCGCACTGGGTATCGCGCCGGTGGCTTCAGCGGCTGAAGCGCAGGCGAAGCTGGACGCCGGTGAACTGGCGTTTATCACCATCGGAACGCTGTGCCCGGCGATGGAGCAGCAGCTCTCGCTGCGCTGGCGTATGGGAGTGCGCAACAGCGCCCATACGCTGGCCAAGCTGGCGACGCCGTTTGCCGAGGACGCTGCGCTGCGCCTCGCCAGCGTATCGCACCCGGAATATATCCCGCGCGTCGGTAAGTTCTTCAGCGATATAGGCGGGCGCGGGCTGCTGCTCAACGGCACAGAAGGGGAGGTTTACGCTAACCCGCAGCGCTGCCCGTCAATCAGCCTGATTGCCGGTGCACAGCCGGAACAGCTGCTGGGGCGCCAGGATGAGCGGGTGCTGAGCGACGGTGCGTTGCCGGAGGCAAAGGATGCCGAAACCACCGCCGCGTGGATCCATCGTTGCCTGGCACAGGAAGTCCCGGTGCCGCAGTCGCTGCGGCTGCAGATCGCCTGCTGCTACCTTGCCACCGGGCGCGCCGCGGATCTCGATGGGGCGTTAGAATTGATTGCTCAGGCGGGGTATTAATAGATCGGGTCAGGCATGCCTGACCCCTACGAAACCTGTAAGGCTGGCGTAGGGGCAAAGGCAAGCCTCGCCCCGATTGAGCGGCGGGATTTACGCGGGGAATATGGCCGTTCTGTACATTGTCTTGTGTCGGGGCGGACCCTGTTTTTCGCTCCGCCCGCTGCGATGATCAACGTGGCAACAGCTGCTCTGCCAGCGCGGTCCACAGCGCAATACCGGGGCCGATCAGCGCATCGTTAAAATCGTAACGTGCATTGTGCAGCGGCGCTGACGGCGTCTCTCCATCCGCACCCAGCCAGAAATAGGCGCCCGGGCAGGCTTCCAGCATGCAGGCAAAATCCTCTGATGCCATCGACGGGTTCACATTCCACTGCACTTTTTCCGCAGGCAGCAAGGTTAATGCACAGTCGCGCACCCTGGCGGCTTCCTGCGCGTGGTTTGCGGTTACCGGATAATCGGTCTGATAGTCGATGCTGCCGTCAATGCCCAGCGGGGCGGTAAAGGTGGTGACAAACTCGTCAATCATCTGACGCACGCGCTGGCGCACGTCGGCCTGCAGGCAGCGCAGCGTGCCGCGCAGCACCACATTTTCCGGGATCACGTTAATCGCTTCACCGCCGTTGATCTGCGTAATGCTGACCACCGCAGATGCCAGCGGTGACAGGCGGCGCGAAGGAATGGTTTGCAGCGCCAGGATCAGCTGCGCGGCGGCGACAATCGGGTCCGCGCCGTTTTCCGGCATCGCCGCATGGCAGCTGCGGCCGCGCAGGGTAATTTCGAACGAATCGAGCGACGCCATCATCGCCCCTTCATTAACCGCAACGTGCCCGGCGGGCAGCCCCGGCCAGTTGTGCATGCCGTAAATAGCATCCATCGGGAACAGATTAAACAGCCCCTCTTCCACCATGCGTCGTGCACCGCCGAGGTTTTCCTCCGCAGGCTGAAAGACAAAATGCAGCGTGCCACTAAAGTTGCGCGTGCTGCTCAGGTGCCTGGCAGCGGCCAGCAGTATCGCGGTATGGCCGTCATGGCCGCAGGCATGCATCACGCCGGGGCGGGTCGAGCGGTGAGCGGCGCTGCCTAATTCGGTGATCGGTAATGCATCCATATCCGCCCGCAGGCCTATCGTTGGGCCGGGGCCGTTTTCCAGCGTGCCCACCACGCCAGTGCCCGCCAGCCCACGATGCACCTGTAGCCCCATTGCGGTGAGCTGTTGCGCCACCATTTGAGCCGTTTGATGTTCCTGATAGCCCAGTTCAGGTTGGGCGTGCAGCATCCTGCGCCAGCCTGTGGCTTCTTCAATCAGCGAAAGGGGAATGGCCATCGGTTACGTCTCCTGTGCGGGGCGCTATTCACTTAGCGGGCAGGAAATAAGTTAGCATAAAACGCGGGTAAGAGGGGCAGTGATGCGATGAAAAACGGGCCTGCAGAGCAGGCCCGTTGCGGCGTTATTTGACCATCGGCAGATTGAGCTCGTGCTGATGAGCGCAGTTTTTGGCGATGTCATAACCGGCATCCGCGTGGCGCATCACGCCGGTGGCGGGATCATTCCACAGCACGCGGCCCAGGCGCTTGTCGGCTTCTTTGGTACCGTCGGCGACAATGACGACCCCTGCATGCTGTGAGAAGCCCATACCCACGCCGCCGCCGTGGTGCAGGCTGACCCAGGTCGCGCCGCCTGCGGTGTTCAGCAGGGCGTTAAGCAGCGGCCAGTCAGAAACGGCATCTGAACCGTCCTTCATCGCTTCGGTTTCACGGTTTGGCGAGGCGACGGAGCCGCAGTCAAGGTGATCGCGACCGATGACGACGGGCGCCTTCAGCTCGCCGTTGCGCACCATTTCGTTAAAGGCCAGGCCCGCCAGATGACGCTCGCCGAGGCCCAGCCAGCAGATACGCGCCGGAAGGCCCTGGAAAGCGATGCGCTCCTGCGCCATATCCAGCCAGCGGTGCAGGTTTTTATGGTCCGGGAACAGCTCTTTTAGTTTGGCGTCGGTCTTATAGATATCCTCCGGATCGCCAGAGAGAGCCACCCAGCGGAACGGGCCTTTACCTTCACAGAACAGCGGACGGATATAGGCAGGAACGAACCCTGGGAAATCAAAGGCGTTTTTCACTCCTTCTTCCAGCGCGACCTGACGAATATTGTTGCCGTAGTCGACAGTGGGAATGCCCATATGGCAGAAGTCGAGCATCGCCTGCACGTGGACCGCCATCGAAGCGCGTGCTGCTTTTTCGACGGCTTTAGGATTCGTTTTGCGCTCGGATTCCCAGCGCGCCAGATCCCAGCCCGCAGGCAGATAGCCGTTAATCGGATCGTGCGCGGAGGTTTGATCGGTGACAATATCCGGCTTCATGCCGCCTGCTTTAGCACGCTCAACCAGCTCCGGCAGGATTTCGGCGGCGTTACCCAGCAGGCCAACGGAGATGGCGCGCTTCTCTTTATTGGCTTTAGTGATGATATCCAGCGCTTCTTCAATGCTGTAAGCCTTGTAGTCGAGGTAGCGGGTGCGCAGGCGGAAGTCGATACGCGACTCCTGGCACTCCACTGCCAGCACTGATGCCCCGGCCAGCACGCCCGCCAGCGGTTGCGCACCGCCCATGCCGCCCAGCCCGGCGGTGAGGATCCACTTACCGCTTAAGTCGCCGTCAAAGTGCTGGCGGCCGGCTTCGGTGAAGGTTTCAAACGTTCCCTGCACGATGCCCTGGGCACCAATGTAGATCCAGGACCCGGCGGTCATCTGGCCGTACATCATCAGGCCCGCTTTATCCAGCTCGTGGAAGTGGTCCCAGGTCGCCCAGTGCGGCACCAGGTTGGAGTTGGCGATCAGTACGCGTGGCGCATCGGCATGTGTGCGGAAAACGCCCACCGGCTTGCCGGACTGCACCAGCAGCGTCTCTTCCGGCTGCAGCGCTTGCAGTGAACGCAGGATCTGCTCGAAGCACTCCCAGTTACGCGCCGCTTTACCAATACCGCCGTACACCACCAGATCTTCCGGGCGCTCGGCCACGTCCGGATCGAGGTTGTTTTGGATCATGCGGTACGCGGCTTCAATCAGCCAGTTGGCGCAGTGCAGAGTGCTACCATGCGGGGCACGAATGGTACGCGCGACGGCTTTGCTTACGGACTCGGTCATAACAGTTTCCTCCAAAGGATTTAGGCTTAGCGAGCGCGTGCGGGCAGCAGCGCGGCAATCATTTCCGGCCAGGTATCCTGGCTGGCCCACAGGCGCATCTGTTCAATATCTGGCGCCATCAGGCGATCTTTTTCGAGGTAAGGCACGCGCTGGCGAATGCTGGCCAACACCTGCTCCAGCTGCGGTGAACTGCGCAGCGGGCGATGGAAATCAATACCCTGCGCGGCGGCCATCGCTTCGATACCGACCACAGCGGCGGTGTTAAAGCACATGGCGCCGAGGCGACGCGCGGCGTAGGTCGCCATCGACACGTGATCTTCCTGGTTAGCAGAGGTTGGCAGGCTGTCGACGCTGCCCGGATGGGCAAGGGATTTGTTTTCTGAGGCCAGCGCGGCGGCGGTAACCTGGGCGATCATAAAGCCGGAATTGACCCCGCCATCGTTCACCAGGAACGGCGGCAGCCCGGACAGCCCGGTATCCAGCAGCAGGGCGAGGCGACGTTCGGAAATGGCACCGATTTCGGCCACCGCCAGCGCGATAATATCGGCGGCAAAGGCTACCGGCTCTGCATGGAAGTTGCCGCCGGAGATCACTTCACCCGTATCGGTGAATACCAGCGGGTTATCGGATGCGGCGTTAGCTTCGATCTGCAGCACTTTTGCTGCGTGATTGAGGTTATCGAGGCAGGCACCCATCACCTGCGGCACGCAGCGAATCGAGTAGGGATCCTGTACGCGCCCGCAGTTGGCATGTGAAGGCAGAATATCGCTGCCCTCCAGCAGGGCATTGACCGCTGCGGCAACGTCAATCTGCCCCTGCTGGCCGCGTGCTTCATGAATGCGATGGTCAAAAGGTTTAAGCGAACCTTTAATCGCTTCCAGCGACAGTGACCCGGCTACCAGCCCGGCGGCGAAGGCGTTTTCTGCTTCGAACAGGCCGCGCAGTGCCAGCGCAGTAGATACCTGGGTACCGTTGAGCAGCGCCAGGCCCTCTTTCGGCCCCAGCACAAAAGGCTCCAGCCCGGCGAGGGCTAACCCCTGGGTGGCTGGCATCAGTTTGCCCGCCACGCGCACTTCGCCTTCACCCAGCAGCATCAGCGAGAGATGCGCCAGCGGGGCGAGATCGCCGGAGGCACCGACCGATCCTTTCTCTGGAATGCACGGCATAACACCCGCGTTAAACAGGCTAATCAGGCCGTCCACCAGTTCAATACGAATACCGGAATGGCCGCGAGAAAGGCTGATCACTTTCGTCGCCATGATCACACGCGCGACATCATCCGGCAGCAACTCTCCGAGCCCGACGCTGTGCGACAGGACCAGGTTGCGCTGCAGTTCGGCCAGGCGCTCGTTGGGAATGGTGGTTTGCGCCAGCTTACCGAAGCCGGTATTGATGCCGTAGGTGACCTTGCCGGAGCTGACGATAGCATCCACGGTCGCACTCGCCTGCTGAATACGGCTGCGTGATGGCTCGTCCAGCGCCAGTTTTACCCCACCGCGATAAATCGCTTTTAGGGTGGCCAGGTCCACCTTGCCCGGTGTGAGCAGGCAATGATGTGTAGTCAGTGACATGGTATACTCCTGTATAGACAAGTGCGTGTGCAATGAATATGTGTCGAAGACATCATTGAGTGAATCACATGTGTATAGTCTTGTCTATACAACCAGCAAGAGTTGTGCCACCTGCGTCACAAATATGAATTTGGCTGCTTTGAGCGCACTTTTAAACTCGACTGACGCGCAGTAGGCGCCCTGCGCGACGCTGCGCTGCACCATGCTGGTTCAATTTGCCATTTTCCGGTGCAAAGAGGATGTATATACATTTAAGAATGAAGTCAGTAAACTGCCCGTTATTACCACTATAAGGAACTTGCTATGGTCGTGCAGACTGCCATTTCACAACTCTCCGCCGCCATGAGCGATCAGCCCGCGCCGATCTATCAGCGTGTCAAGCAGGCGATTATCAGCCAGATTAGTGAAGGGGTATGGAAAGCCAACCAGCGCGTGCCGTCCGAAAGCGAACTGGTCAATGAACTCGGCGTCAGCAGGATGACCATCAACCGGGCATTGCGCGAGCTGACCAGCGAAGGTTATCTGATGCGTATGCAGGGCGTGGGGACCTTTGTCGCGGAGATGAAAGGCTACACCGCGATGTTGGAAGTGCATAATATTGCTGAAGAGATTGCCCAGCGCGGTCATCGCCACAGCTGCAAAATTCTCACGCTGCGCGAAAGCAAAGCCGATCCAGAGCAGGCGGCGGTGCTCGGATTAACGACCGGGCAAACGCTGTTCCAATCGCTTATCGTCCATTTTGAAAATGACCTGCCGGTGCAGCTGGAAGAGCGCGTCGTCAACCCGCTGGTGGCGCCTGATTATCTGCAGCAGGATTATCACAGCCAGACGCCGTACACCTATCTGATGCGCGTCGCCCCATTAACCGCCGGGGAACATATCGTTGAAGCGGTGCTGCCGGATGCCCAGCAGTGCCAGCTTTTGGCCATTGAAGCGCAGGAGCCTTGCCTGCTGATCCGCCGCCAGACCTGGAGCGACAGCAAAGTGGTGACCTATGCAAAGCTGCTCTACCCGGGGTCGCGCTACAAGCTGCTGGGGCGTTTTAAGGGCCACGGCTGAAGTTTAGCGGGGAATTAACGTTCCCCAAAGCAGCTGCGCGTTTTCGCTCAGCGGGATAAACTCTCCGGCACCTTCCTCCCACCAGGCGCCCTGGCCTGCGGCCAGCACCCCATCTGCGCACTGCCACTCTCCGGCAACCACATACACCCCGCCGCTAACCTCATCCTGCGGGGCAAAGCGCTGGGTGGCGATCCCCGCCTCCGGCTGATAGCGGCTGCGGCGCGCCATAATATTGAAGTCAGTGCTGCAACCGCCTGCCAGACGGGCGGCAATAGCCTCTTCACCCGGAAAAGCGAACGGCTGATGAAGGGCAAGATGCTGGATAAGCGCGCCCTGGCGGTAGAGTGCGACATCGCCGCTCAGCAGAGTGATAATGCGATCAATGCCGGGAAACGTGGAAAAATCGCCGTCGCTGGCGATGGTAGCGATGCTGATGCGCCAGTCGAAATCTACCACGCCGGGCGGATAGCTGATGATTTCCCGCGTCTCACCGCCGCCGTTGCGCCAGCGGCTGACGGGTAACTGCTGACTGTCATAACGCTGGATCATCGCAGTGCCTCCAGGGCTTCGCGCAGGTCGGCATCGATCTCAGCCTGCTGCGCATGCATACCGTCGTTAATCCGCTGCTGCCCGGCGACAAACACGTCCTGAATCTGCGCGCGGTTGCCGGCAAACAGCCAGCGGTTCAGCAATGACGCATCCGGCGTGCTGGCGAGCAGGGCGTCGTCGGCCAGCACCAGCCAGTCGGCACGATAGCCCACCTGCAGGCTGCCAGTTTTCACCCCGCAGGCCTGCGCACCGCCGCTCAGCGCCTGCTGGTAGAGCACATCACCCACCGAGGGTTGCTGCGCGGTAACGATGCGGTTGCGGCGGCGGTCACGCAGGCGCTGGGCGTACTCCAGCCAGCGCAGCTCCTCGACGACATCCAGCGAGACATGGCTGTCGGAGCCAATTCCCCAGCGGCCACCCTGCGCCACATACTGCGTGGCGGGGAAGATGCCGTCACCGAGGTTCGCTTCGGTGGTCGGGCACAGGCCAGCAACGGCCTGGCTGGCGGCGAGGCGCGCGATTTCAGACTCATCCAGATGCGTGGCGTGGATCAGGCACCAGCGCGCATCCACGGCAAAGCGGTCCAGCAGCCAGCTAACCGGGCGCTCACCGCTCCACGCCAGCGAGTCGTTGACCTCTTTCTCCTGTTCGGCAATATGAATATGCACCGGCAGGTCGGATGGGCTATTTTCCAGCACCTGGCGCATCTGCTGCTGGTTAACGGCGCGCAGTGAGTGGAAGCACAGTCCCTGATTCAGCAATGGCTTAGCGGCGATTTTCTCTCGCAGGCGCTGCTGCTGCGCCAGGTAGCTGTCGGCATTTTGAATAAAGCGCTTTTGCCCGGGCTGCGCGGGCTGGCTACCGAATCCGGCAAAGCTGTACAGCACCGGCAGCATAGTCTGGCCGATGCCGCTGCGCTCTGCCGCGAGGATCAGCGCATCCAGCATCGCGTCATCAGGGTAGGGTTGACCGTCGGGCTGATGGTGAAGATAGTGGAATTCCGCCACCTGGGTATAGCCGCCTTTCAGCATATCGACATAAAGGTGGCTGGCGATCGCGGTCACTTGCGCAGGCGTCAGGCGCTGCACCATGTGGTACATCAGTTCGCGCCAGGTCCAGAAGCTGTCCTGCGGATTACCGGCAACTTCGGCCAGCCCGGCCATGGCGCGCTGGAAAGCGTGAGAATGCAGGTTAGCCATCGCCGGAAGCACGCTACCCTTAAGACGCAGTGCATCCTGTGGCGTACTGTTGGCGGTGAGAGCGGCGATGTTACCCAGATGATCGACTTCAATCAGGACATTATGTTGCCAGCCTTCAGCCAGCAGGGCGCGGGGCGCAAAAAAGCGAGTCATGGTTGCTTCCTGTGCAATGAGGTTGTATATACATATACATACTTATGAAACAACAGTAAAGCGCACAACGCAGGAGAGCGGATGAACCAGCAACTCAGCTGTGACCATTTATGGTTCGGCGCCGATATCGTCACTATGCGCGACGGGCGCTATAGCATTATTGAACAGGGCGCGATCGCCGTGAGTGGCGAAAAAATCGTCTGGATCGGGCCTTTATCACAAAGTGCGCATATTGTGGCGCAGCAGCGTACCGACCTTGGCGGCGGTATCGTTACGCCAGGGTTGGTGGATTGTCATACCCACCTGGTCTTTGGCGGCGACCGCAGTCACGAATTTGAGCAGCGACTGAACGGCGTCAGCTACAGCGAGATTGCTGCGCAGGGCGGGGGGATTATCTCTACGGTACGCGCGACGCGGGCGGCGTCGCAGGATACGCTGGTGGCCAGCGCCCGTCAGCGCCTGGGGCATCTGCTGGCAGAGGGGGTCACCACCGTCGAGATTAAGTCCGGTTATGGGCTGGAGATTGACAGTGAGCTGCGCATGCTAAAAGCCATCCGTCAGCTGGCTACAGAAGTGCCCGCGCAGGTGGAAGCCACCTGTTTAGCGGCGCATGCGGTGCCGCCGGAATACAAAGACCAGCCCGATGCCTGGGTGGAGGTGATTTGCCAGCAGCTGCTGCCGCAGGTCGCTAAAGAGAAGCTGGCGGATGCGGTTGACGCTTTCTGTGAGCATCTGGCGTTTTCACCTGAGCAGGTTAGCCGGGTATTCAGCGCTGCACAACAGCTTGGCCTGCCGGTTAAACTGCACGCTGAGCAGCTCTCTTCTCTGGGCGGCGGTGCGCTGGCAGCAGGGTTTAACGCGCTGTCCGCTGACCATCTTGAATACGCCACTGAACGTGACGTGGCGGCGATGGCGCAACACGGCACGGTGGCAGTGCTGCTGCCGGGTGCCTTCTACCTGCTGCGCGAAAAGCAGCATCCTCCGGTTGAACTGTTCCGCCGCTATCAGGTGCCGATGGCGCTGGCGAGCGATGCCAATCCGGGCACCTCGCCCGCGCTGTCGCTGCGCCTGATGCTCAATATGGGTTGTACGCTATTCGGCATGACGCCGGAAGAGGCGCTGGCTGGCGTCACGCTGCACGGCGCGCGCGCGCTGGGGCTGGCCGAGCGGATAGGCTCGCTGGAGGTCGGAAAGCTGGCGGACTTTGTGCACTGGCCGCTGACGCGCCCGGCAGAACTGGTTTACTGGCTCGGCGGGCAGCTGCCGTGCCGGGTGGTGTTTAGAGGTGCAGACCGAGGAGAACAACGATGAACGCTTTTCAATTCAGCGCCGGTAAACTGCCGCTGCTGCTGAGTATTCCCCACGCGGGAACGCTGTTAACACCAGAAGTGGAAGCCGGGCTGAGTGATGCGGCAAAAGGTTTGCCGGATACCGACTGGCACATTCCAAAACTGTACGATTTCGCCCGTGAGATGGGCGTCAGCGTGCTGGTGGGAAACTATTCACGCTTTGTGATCGATTTGAACCGTCCGCCGGATAATCAGGCACTCTACACTACGGCCACCACGGGTCTGTACCCGGAAACGCTGTTTGACGGCACGCCGACTTTCAAGCCGGGCATGACGCCAACTCCGCAGCAGCGGGCGGGCTATCTGCAGCATATCTGGCAGCCGTATCATGGCAAAATTCAGCAGGAGCTGGCGCGTATCAAGCAGCAGCACGGCTATGCGCTGCTGTTTGATGCCCACTCGATCGCTTCAGTGATCCCCCGCCTGTTCGAGGGGCAGCTGCCTGACCTGAATCTCGGCACCAACGACGGGGCAAGCTGCAGCCCACGTCTGGCGCAACAGCTGACCGCGCGCTGTGGCGCACAGTCGCAGTTTAGCTGGGTGCTGAACGGGCGCTTCAAGGGGGGATACATTACGCGCGCCTATGGCAAACCGCAGGAGAACCAGCACGCGGTGCAGCTGGAACTGGCGCAGTGTAACTACATGGAAGAAGCACCGCCGTTCAAATGGCGTGGGGATAAAGCGGCTCAGCTGCAGCCGCTGCTGCAGCAGCTGATTGACACGCTGTTGCAGTATCACAACCGCTAACGCGCCTGCGGTCAGGCCCTGCTGCTACAGCAGCAGGGTTTCAATATCTCGCCAGTTTTCCACGCGACGGTAGCCCGTAACCAGACGGTTGTGTGGCGCAGAATAGAGAAGGCCTTCCCCGCAGAAATTGACGAAGTTAAACGCATTGTCGTCGATCATATAATCGGCATTGATAATACTTTTGTTGCCGCAGAACACAATATGGCTTGGTCTGATATCAGGGAAATGCGTCTTCAGCCACTGAAATTTGGCGTTAAACGAGGTCGGGACCTCCATTGCGGCGGTGGTAATAAAAATCTCGTACCGCTCGCTCAGCCGGGCAATCACCCGCTGGCTGTCTTCGATAACGTCGAGGTCAGCAAAGAATGTCGGGTCGCTCACGACCAGCTCAAAAAGTTCTCCCAGCCGGTCAGGGTCATCCTGGTGCAGCTGAAACAGGTTCAACTCTTCGGGCGTCAGCCGTTGGGAAAAATGACTGTTCCATGTTTTTACCATTTTAGGATGAAAGTCAGCGATAACCTCATCCATATCGATAGCAATGCGTTTCATAATCACTCCATGACTTCTCTGTTATTCAGCCCCGCATGATAACAAAAAAGCCCATCGCGTAAAGGCGACGGGCTTCATTTACAGCCTCAATGCGCTGAAATTAGGCCAGTTCCAGCACCACTTCCTGCGGCTCAAAACGCAGGCTCAGCATATCCAGCCGTTCAACCCGTATCCAGTGCAGCACATCGCGGGCAATGGGGTGGGTGAGTTCGGTAATGGCAAACGCCAGCGCCCGACACCGATCGCAAAAAAGCGGTGAATATCTACTTGCGCGCATCCGGCCTGACCATATCAAAGCGTAGCGCCTCGCTGATGCCGTAATAGGCGCTTGGGCCGCCGGCACGCAGGATCGGTTCGGCCTTCGCCGTCTGATAGATACCGTCGACCAGCAGCTCATCATCAATATGAATCGCCACCACTTCGCCCAGCACCAGCCAGGTCGGGATCTGTTCACCGTCGGCACTCTGCAACTGAATGCACTGCGACAGGCGGCACTCAAAATTGACCGGGCTTTCCGCCACCATGCTGACATTCACCTGCGTGGCAGGGACAGCCGTCAGACCGGCATAAGTGAACTCATCTTCGCCGTGCGGCAGCGAGGCTGAGCTTTCATTCATCGGCACTGCCAGCGGGCGGGTCGCGAGGTTCCAGACAAATTCGCCGGTCTCCTGGATATTGGCCACGCTGTCTTTCCAGCCGCTGCTGGCGAAGCCGATGATCGGCGGGCGGTAGTTAAAGCAGTTAAAGAAGCTGTAGGGCGCCAGATTGCGCTGCCCGCTGGCGTTTTGCGAACTGATCCAGCCAATCGGGCGCGGGCCGATAATCGCATTCAGCGGATCGTGCGGCAGGCCGTGGCCCAGCTTCGGTTGATAGGAATAGCGTGTACGTGACATAAAACCTCCCTGAAAAAATTGTGTAACGCGGAAAAATGGCGTCAGTGGTTTACCATTATTACCACAGCAGGTATCTTACGCGCCTGCCGATAAGAGAGCCGCCAATGAAAACCCCCGTCGAAAAAAATGTGCTTCACCCGCGTAACCGCCACAGCGGCCGCTATGATTTCGCTGCGCTGATTGCCAGCCATCCCCCGCTGGCACCGTTTGTGGCGGTCAACAACTGGGGCAGCGAGTCAATCGACTTCGCCAACCCGGACGCGGTGAAGGCGCTGAATCAGGCGCTGCTGCACCATTTTTACGGCATCGCCCACTGGGATATCCCCCCGGGTTTTCTCTGCCCGCCGGTGCCGGGGCGCGCTGACTACATCCACCACCTGGCCGACCTGCTGGCGGAAGATAACCGCCGCGTGGTGCTGCGTGAAATTAACGTGCTGGACGTCGGCTGCGGCGCCAACCTGATCTACCCGCTGATTGGCCACAGTGAATACCAGTGGCGCTTTACCGGCAGCGAAGTGAACGAGCAGGCGATGGCCGGCGCTAACGGCATTATTGCCGCGAATCCGGGCCTGAATCGCGCTATCCGTCTGCGCCGCCAGAAAGACCCCAAAGCGATCTTCAACGGCGTGATCCACAAAAGTGACTTCTATCAGGCCACGCTGTGTAACCCGCCGTTCCACGCCTCGGCGGAAGAGGCGCATCAGGGCAGCCAGCGTAAGCTGCGCAACCTCGGCCTGGACCGTAAATCCCCGCTCAACTTCGGCGGCCAGCAGGACGAACTGTGGTGCGAAGGCGGCGAAGTGGCCTTTATCCTGCGCATGATCGAGGAGAGCGTCAGCTTTGCCCGCCAGTGCGTGTGGTTCACCACGCTGGTATCGCGCAAAGAGCACCTGCCGGAGCTGTGGCGCGCGCTGGAAGAGGCCGACGTCGCCGCCGTGCGCACCATCGATATGGCCCAGGGGCAGAAACAAAGCCGCTTTATTGCCTGGACTTTTATGGAACAGCCGCAGCGCACACGCAACCTTCATCTTTGAAGCCGTAGCTGCGTTGGCTGCATGCGTTCACCCCAGTCACTTACTAAAGTAAGCTCCTGGGGACTCACGTATTTGCCGCCTTGCCACAACTCCAAATATTTTGGTTGCGTAAAGTTGCCATAACTTACTCCGGTGCCGTCAGTGCTTTATAACTGGCGGCACCTTCAATATCGACCCCGCTCTGCATCACCTGCACCGTCTGGTGCGGTGCCTTAATGCCTGCCTTATCAAAGTGCTTCTTCACCATGCCATCCAGCGCGAAACGCACCGTCCACTGCTTCAGTGGTTGAGTAGTAAACGACACGCGCACGGTAAATGACTGATTGGTCAGCCCGACCAGCCCGGCAAATGACGGCTCGCCGATCACCATACCGCGAATGCTCTCGTCTTCCAGCAGCTCCTTCACCGCCGCCTGCAGCGTGGCGTTCACCTTTTCAGTCTCTTCACGACGGTCAACATCATAGTTGGCGACAAACGAACCGATGCCGCGCACGAAGTTGGCAAAGGTGGTAATCGAAGACCACGGGATAATATGGTAAGCCCCGGTATCCTGACGCACGCCGACCGAGCGGATAGACATGCGCTCCACGGTGCCGGTGATGGCGCCAATGGTCACCAGATCGCCGGTATTCATGCCGTTCTCGAACTGGATAAAGATGCCGGTAATAATATCCTTCACCAGCGTCTGCGAACCAAACGACACGGCCAGGCCCAGCGCCCCGGCCCCTGCCAGCAGCGGGGCGATATTCACGCCAATCTCCGACAGCAGGATCATGATGGTGATGGTACTGATAATTACCGCCAGTGCATTACGGCACAGCGTCAGCAGGGTACGCGCGCGGGCGCTCGGCATCGGCCGTCCGTGCGAGTCAGACGCCAGCCGGCTTTCGATCATGCTGGCCAGCAGCGTCCAGCCCACGGCGGAGAAGAACAGGATCACCACGATGCGGATCAGAATATCCACCAGCTTCTCGCCCGCGCCGACCGTCAGCCAGTGCCACAGATCAAACAGGTTCCAGGCATTAAGCAGCAGCAGGGTGACGGCAAACACGGTGATCACGCGCGCCAGCTTGAGCATTGCCGACACCCAACCGTTGACCCGGCTTTGCAGCTCGGGGTAGTTACGCCGCAGCTCCGGGGAGAGCACGATAGTTTTGCCAATCCAGCGCGTCAGCATGCCGGAAACCAGCGCGCCGATGCCGACAATCGCCAGCGAGCGCACTGTGGCGGCCATCATAAACTGCAGGCTGTCGCCAGGGTTGAACATTGAAAACAGGAACAGCGCAATAAAGTAGGCGCTCGCCAGCCAGTGCCACACCAGCGCAAACGCACGGATAAACAGCGCAAAGAAAGAGAGCGAGCGGTCTGCCAGGCGCGCCAGCGCCTGCTGGATATTGCGTCGGTTATGGAAAATCAGATACAGCGCCCACAGGGTGATCAGCCCCATGATCGCCACGTTAACCAGCGCTGCAACCTGCACGTTCACCTGATTCGCCACAATCGGCACAATCACCAGCAGGCCGTAGCCAATCAGCCCGCTCAACCAGCTCAGGCGCGTATTCCAGTAGTGAGCGCGGCCGTCGGAGAGGTGGAAGAAGCGCAGCTCGGGAAAGCGCGGGCAGAACATCAGGCGCAGGATAGCCTTGAAGAATTCAATGAGCGCAAAGGCGTTAAGGAACAGCCCCTGCTGATAGGCGATGGTGCGGCTCCCGGCGTTCATATTGTCACTGAGGATCTGCCCGACGACCAGCGCCAGCGCCAGCAGCAGCAGGTCAATGATAAAGGCCGCGGCAATCATCCCCGGCAGGTGCAGCCAGCTGCGGCGGTCGGCATTCTTCTGCCGCCCCCACGCGCCCATGCGGCGGTACAGTGGGGAGACCGCCCAGCGCACCAGCCAGTAGAACGTAAATAGCGCGCCCGCCAGCATGGCGAAATGGCTCAGCGCGTTGAAAAATGTCTGATGATTAAAGGGCTTATGCGGAGCATTAACGATGCTGCTGTGCAGCTGCTGCAGGCGTGAGGCAAACTCGGCGCCAAAGTGGCGGCTGACGCCGGTGACGCCCTGCAACACGGTTTTATCTTCATCCTCTTTCGGGGGCGTGAGCAGCGGCGCTTTGCCCGACGGCTGCGCGGCAGCGGCGTTTCGCAACTGTGCAATCAGCTCCTGGCGCGACGGGTCGTCAGCGAGAATATTTGCCAGCGCAGCATAGGCGGCTTTTTTATCATTAAGATCCGGCTCGGCCTGAGTATCGCTGTTCTGCTGGGAGTGTGAAGCGGCAACGGCGGCGGCGGGCAGGCTGACGGCCTGTGACTGCGGCACACCGATAAACAGCAGCAGCAGCAATGTGATACGCAGCGTGCTGGCGAATCCTGTCATCCTCTTCTCCTCGGGTAGCGCAAAGCAGAAAAGTATAGACCCTGATTATCGGGTGGGGGAGGAAGAGGGCATTTTGCGATAAATTGAAAGCAGGGGCAGCGGGCGCCGCCCCTGAACAGATTACGACACGTGCTGCAGGAACTCACGCAGACGGTCGCTTGGCGGGTTGCTGATCAACTCGTCAGGATTACCATCCTCGGCGATGCGGCCCTTATCGATAAAGATCAGGCGCGAAGCCACTTTCTGGGCGAAGCCCACTTCGTGCGTGACGATCACCATCGTCATGCCTTCTTCGGCGAGGTCCTGCATCACTTTCAGCACCTCGTGGCGCAGCTCCGGGTCGAGGGCCGAGGTTGGCTCATCAAACAGCATCATCTTCGGTTTAACCGCCAGCGCACGGGCAATCGCCACGCGCTGCTGCTGACCACCGGAAAGCTCGGAAGGGAAGTGGTTGGCGCGCTCGGCCAGCCCGACTTTGCCCAACAGCTCACGCGCCAGGCGCTGGGCTTCGGCTTTCTTCGTGCCGCGCACGCGGATAGGGCCAAAAGCGACGTTATCCAGCGCGCTCATCTGTGGGAACAGATGGAACTGCTGGAATACCATCCCGGCTTCCTGACGGATCAGGCGGTCATCAACTTTTGGGTCGTTAACCTTTTTGCCATCGACGATCAGATCGCCGCTGGTGATCTCTTCCAGCTTGTTAATGCAGCGCAGCAGCGTGGATTTACCGGAGCCGGATGGCCCGATAATCACCACCACTTCACCCTGATTGATTTTCAGATCGATGTTGTGCAGCACCTGGGTAGCACCGAAGTGCTTGGATACGTTTTTAAATTCAATCACAGGATTTTCATCCTTCTCTCAAGGCGACGCAGAACAAAGCTCAGCACCAGCGTAATAATCAGATAAATAACGGCAACGGCGCTCCAGATCTCCAGCGCGCGGAAGTTACCGGCAATAATTTCCTGGCCCTGACGGGTCAGTTCCGCCACGCCAATGACGATAAACAGCGAGGTGTCTTTGATGCTGACAATCCACTGGTTACCCAGCGGTGGCAGCATGCGGCGCAGCGCCAGCGGCATAATCACGTAGCGCAGCGTCTCGCGGCTGGAGAGGCCCAGCGCCAGACCGGCTTCACGGAAGCCACGGTTGATCGACAGCACCGCACCACGGGTAATTTCCGCGATGTAGGCGCCGGAGTTGATCATGATCGTGACCACTGCAGCGGTCAACGCGTCGATTCTGAAGTCAGGTAGTGCCATAGGCAGAGCAAAATAGATAAACATCACCTGCACCACAATCGGGGTGCCACGGATCAGCTCGATAAAGACCAGCGCGATGTTACGTGAAATCCAGCCGCCGTAAGCGCGGGCAAAGCCAGCGGCCAGGCCGATAATCACGCCGCCCAGCAGGCCCAGGACCGAAATCCACAGGGTCATTTTGGCGCCTTCAAGCAGGATTGGAATAGCAGGCCAGATGGCGCTCCAGTCAAACTGCATGTTAATTCTCCGGATCTAAAACCATTTTTGTTGAAGTGGAAAAAACGCAGAGGCAGAAATCCCGTTCTCTGCGTTTAAGCTAAAAGCTGTTTTTATAATTATTTAGGTTCGCTGCCGAACCATTTTTTGTACAGTGTGTTGTAAGTGCCGTTGTCGCGCAGCGTTTTCAGCGCGCCGTTCACTTTTTCACGCAGGTCGTCGCTGCCTTTCGGGAACGCGATACCGTACTGCTGTGCTTCAATAGAGTCACCGACGGTTTTGAACTTACCTTTACCAGCGGTATGGATGTAATAGAGGATATTTGGCGTATCGTGCAGCACGCCGTCAGCACGGCCAATACCGAGTTCCATATAGGCGTTGTCAATGTTCGGGAACTGACTCAGCTCTTTGGTTTTGATGTGCTCTTTTGCGTAATCAACCGAACCGGTGCCGCTTTTCACTGCCAGCACTTTGCCTTCCATGTCTTTGATGCTTTTCACTTTGTCGTTGTCGGCACGCACCATCAGCAGCAGGCCGCTTTTGTAATAACCGTCGGAGAATTCGATCGCTTTCTTACGTTCGTCAGTAATGGTGATACCGGCCAGCGCAAGGTCAACATTACGGGTTTGCAGTGCAGGAATAATGCCGCTGAAATCCATTGGCTTCAGGGTGTATTCCATATTCAGCTGCTTCGCGATGGCATCCCACAGGTCGATGTCGAAACCGACATACTTGTCACCCTGTTTGAATTCAAAAGGGACGAAAGCGGTGTCGGTAGCAACGACCAGCTTTTTGTCGGCAGCTGTGGAAGACATAGCAAATGCCAGCGTCAGCGCGGCAAGTGAAACCTTAAAAATTGACTTCATCATTTTATCCTTATCGCTTTTCAGGAAAGGTCTTTCCCAATTAAATGCCCGCAGCCCTATGGAAGAATCGTGCCAGGTTTGCAATGACGATGAAAAACAGCGGGTTAATTGCGATTTTTCTTAAAGCAGCTGATACGATTCAGGCTGTTGCACTCTTTTGGTGCCTTGTTTTGGTGCGTGATGTTTTTTGTGGTGCAGGGCAGTTTTAACAAATTATCGGATAAAGACAACAGATAATGTCGCACGGTAACAATTTATTGCTATGGAGTTCTGATTTTTAACCTGGAAAGGGGGGAGAAGCGCTCAATTTGCCGGGCGGCTGCTGGGAGCGGTGGGTAAAAAAAAGCAGCTGACGCGGCAGCTGCTTAGGGTTCAGGGTTTCCAAAAGCTGCGCCGGACAGGGCGCAGTAACGGAATTATTCGATGTTAGATTCGATAAACCACAGGAACTTATCGAGGTCGCGAGAAGCCGCGGTGAAGATATCGGCGGTGTCTTCATCCGGCACTTCGCTAATCGCTTTGCGCGTATCGTTAGCAACCACTGCGTAGCGGTCAGCCAGCGCTTTCAGGTGATCCTGCACGCTGTGAATATTCAGCGGGTAGCTTTTCAGCGGAGTTTTATCCTTCACGATCTGCACTGTGCCCAGCGCCACGCCACCTAACTGCACCACACGTTCTGCAATGGTGTCCTGGTGCTCGGTAATTGCGGTGCGGAATCCATCCAGCATCTCATGCACGCCGATAAAGTTCGCGCCACGCATGTTCCAGTGCGCCTGCTTGGTGATCAGCGACAGATCGATAAACTCGGTAACCAGACGATTAAGCACCTCGATAGTGGCTTTTTTCTCGTCTTCAGCCACGTCGTTACGGGTGTAAATCAGTTCGGAAGATTTTGCTTTAACCAGTTTAGCGGTACTCATATTAATATCCTCTTAATAGTCAGGTTGTCCTAAATACGGGATTAAGTATAGCACCGCTTTTAAAGCCTGCCCGGAAGTTAGCGCCTATTGATGGGATAGCAGCACGCTGTTGACTAAATAAACGTAAACTGGTCCTTTTTTAAATAAGGATAAGAATGATTTTCATTGTTATTGTGGTTTTATCTTGTTGTTTTGTAATGGCTTTATTTTTATCATGCTGCTGGCTTTATTTTTTTAATTAAAAGAATAACAAAATATGTCAGAGAGGAGTAATTAACCTTTTATTCACCTGAGGGTATTTTGTTATTAACTAATAAGATAATTCTCACCCGGCAGCGATTATACCAGCAGGTGAGAACCGTTTATTCTCTTAGCTCACTGACCGGGTCGATTTTTTGCTTCGACGGGCGCATGGTCAAGGTAGAGCCCGCCGAGGCGGCAATGATAGCCAGCAGCGCCAGCCACTGTACCAGGCTCAGAACCTCACCCAAAAACAGCATGCCTGAAATGGCCGCCATCGCCGGTTCCAGGCTCATTAACGTCCCGAACGTTTTAGCCGGCAGGCGCGTCAGGGCCACCATTTCCAGCGAGTAGGGCAGGGCGCTGGAGAGCACGGCTATCGCCAGGCCAATCGGAATTAAAGAGAGCGTCCAGACCCCGGGGTTGGCATAAATCAGCCCGAGCGGAACAAACACCAGTGAACCAATCAGCGACCCCGCCGCGACGGTGGCAGGTCCGTGCTGACTGCCCGCCCGCTGCCCGGCAAGGATATACAGCGCCCACAGTGCGCCCGCGGTGAGGGCCAGCAACGCCCCTTCTGGATCTACACTTCCGATGTCGTGGCCGATTGGCAGTAAGAAGTAAAGGCCGACCACCGCCAGCGCCACCCAGATAAAATCCAGCGGTCGGCGCGAACCCATCAGCGCCAGCACCAGCGGACCGGTGAACTCCAGCGCCACGGCAATGCCGAGGGGAACGGTGCGGATCGCCAGATAAAAGCTATAATTCATCCCGCCGAGCGCCAGACCATAGATTGCCAGCGGTACCAGCTGGCTGCGGCTGAATCGCAAGCGCCAGGGTTTGAAAATCAGGCACAGTATCAGGGTGCCCAGCCCAAGTCGCAGCGCAGTGATACCCGGCGCGCCCACGGTCGGAAACAGGGTTTTCGCCAGCGCGGCGCCTCCCTGAATCGAAGTCATTGCAATGATGAGTACCAGAACCGGTAACCAGACAGCGTGCTTTGCATGAGTTAAGGACATCCTGTATTCCAGCCTTTGTTGATCCGTGACATGAAAATGACGGCCTCAGTGTACTGTAAGGCGAAAAAAAACGCTGTGAGCGGGCAAAAAAATTGTCAGGAAAGGGTGAAAATAGGGCCATTCTGGTAAAGAAATGTCAAAATCAATTAGGAATTATCTCAATGAACCTTTTTTTACAGTAATAATTGCCCGGCAGGATTTGGTGATAATCATAAGTAAAAAGAATGACATACATTGCATCATTAACTTTCTGTTACACCAAACTTTTCATTAGACAATGAAATCAGGGCAGAGTTTCTTGCTGTTTTTTGTTATATTTTCAGCGTTGTCAGGAGAGAAGTACTTTCACATTTGAGGTGGTTTATGAAAAAAATTGCATGTCTTTCAGCACTGGCTTGCGTTCTGGCAGTATCTGCTGGTTCAGCAATGGCAAAAAGCACCGTTTCTGCTGGTTATGCGCAGAGCGACTATCAGGGCGTTGCTAACAAAGCTAACGGCTTCAACCTGAAGTACCGCTACGAAAACGGCAGCGATGCTCTGGGCTACATCGGCTCTTTCACTTACACAGAGAAAGATCGTACTGACGCAGGCGACTACATCAAGGGCCAGTACTACGGCATCACTGGTGGTCCAGCTTACCGTCTGAACGACTGGGCAAGCATCTACGGTGTTGTAGGTATCGGCTACGGTAAATACCAGTACAACGAACCAAACCGTGAAAAATCTGATTCAAGCGACGTAGGTTTCTCCTACGGTGCTGGCCTGCAGTTCAACCCAATCCAGGACATCGCTCTGGACGTGGGCTACGAGCAGAGCCGTATCCGCAGCGTTGACGTTGGCACCTGGACTGCTGGCGTAGGTTACAGCTTCTAAGTTGTCACCGCCAGAACCGTTTACCGGTTCAGCGCTGAAGAATCCGCCCCAAGGGGCGGATTTTTTTTATCTATTTTCCGAACGGATCCTGCTGAAGCTGGCTGAACGGCAGGCGCTGAAGCTTGAAGTTGGTCACTTCAATCGGCGGCGCTTTATCAGCGGAAACAAACCGATAGCCCGGCGCAATTTCCCGCGCCTGAATGCCGCTCCACTGGGAGAACAGCAGCAGGAAATCATTTGCCGAACGTGCAGCAGGGATCGGCTGGTGTCGGCTGTCGTCGCTGGAAGTGATAAACAGCGGTACCTCAAAATTCTGGCGATACTTATCGTCATGAGTCAGATACTCATTGCGCGTCCCTTTCTCCTTCAGTGCCAGGCCGTGATCGGAAAAATAGATCAGGGAGAAGCTCAGGCCGCTGCTGTGCAGCTGTTGCCAAAGCTGCTGCAGAAAACCGTCGGTCTGGGTAATGCTGTAGAGATAGCAGGAGGTTTCCAGCGAGTGCAGGCGTTCTACGTAACGGCCGCGCGTGCGGTCGCAGGCTTTCGGATGCGAGCCAACCAGGTGATAAACCAGCAGGCGCGGGCGATCCACCGGGCGGGCAAGCGCCTCAAGGGTGTACTTCAGCAGGTCCTCATCGCGCGTGGCTGTATCCGCTTCGAAATCCCCATCTTTCAAAAAGTGCACCGTTTTTGCCCGGCGGGCAATGCTGGCAATCGGAGTATCGAACTGGCCAATTTGCCCCTGGTTGGAGAGCCACCAGGTATCGAATCCGGCGCGGTTAGCCAGCGTAATAATATTGTTCTGATATTCCGGCTTACCGCCCACGACCTGAGTCAACGTCAGGCCGAGAGACTTTTGCGTGGATGAGGCCGCAGCGCTGTAGTGGGTGAAAAACTGCCCGTTGAGCTGGCTGGCGAATGGCGTGTTGTCCCAGCGGCCACCGAACGCGCCCAGCGCATCGCGGCGGGCGCTTTCACCGATCACCACCACGTAGATCTGCTGGTGCGGCTTTACCGCGGTCACGTGCCAGTCATCTTTCAGCGTTGCCAGCTGGTTCATGCGGTCGATCTCTTTATCGACCGACAACTTGCTCTCCACGGTGTCTTTAACGAAGCGCGCCAGCGGAATACCGGTGTCTTTCAGGTTGAATACGCCGCCGGTCATCTGGTTGAGCAGCGGCTGGGTCAGCCATGCCACCACGACAAATGCCAGGCAGGCGCTCTCCCTGTGGCTCCAGCCATGCGCGGGCATCGGTTTACGCCATAGCGCGACGAGACCCAGCGCCAGAATAGCCAGCCCAATCAGATAGTCGTGCAGCGGGAAGATGGCCAGGATCTCACTGGTTTCTTCAGCGTTAGTGGCGTGCAGTGCCAGTAGGGTGTTGAAGTTCGGCGGGCCATAAACCTGGCCAAATGGGTAGTAAAATCCGGCAAGCAGCGCAGCGATAGCAATCAGGCACTTCTGCGCTCTGGGCGCAACCGCTGCCAGCAGCATCAGCAGCGCGCAAAATGCCAGGCTGTAAAGGCCGCTAAGCGGGTAGCCAAAAGACAGATTGATCAGGACGGACAACAGCAGATACAGCCCAATATACGGGCTAAGCCACGCACGGTAACGCACCGCCGTCGCAGTTTTAATTAAGGTCAGGTTCATTATTGGTTCTTATCAGGTCATTCCAAAGCGGCCGCTTCGATGCACACCGAAGCCGCTGACTGCCGATACAGCTCGTAAGACATCAGAAGATAAGGAGGAGGGGGAGCCCGACTGCCTGCACTCTTTACGAAAGGCTGGCAAGATAATCGCTGTTTTGAGTAAAGGCAACCAGCAATATCAATACGTTCTGTGAAGCAGCAAACAAAATAGTGAAGGGCAGCGTCTGCGGGTTTTAAGAAGCCTGGGGACCAGGCTTCGGATGCGTCAACATTTCCAGCAGCATTAAGCGCAGCGTAAACGGCGAGCGGCTAAATAATTTCAGGATTAGGGGTAATTTCATCTGATGGCCCTCCGGTCAGTCAGGATATGAGTGAATTATCTACAGGTATAGCACAGGCTATAACTCTTAACCAGTGCTATTACGCTAAATTTTGTGCTTCTCAGTGGTTCGTTTACAATGTGCCACCAATGACCGCTGCGGCAGGGTTATAGTCGTAGTGGATAAGAACAAGAGGAAGCTGAATGAGTCGTCGCGCAAAAGTTGCAGTGCCCGCGCCACTGAAAGATATCGAAGAGCATGTCGAAGGCTTCCGCCAGGTACGTGAAGCACATCGTCGTGAGCTGATCGATGACTATGTTGAACTCATCTCAGATTTGATTCGGGAGTTTGGCGAAGCTCGCCAGGTCGATATGGCCGCCCGCCTGGGCGTGTCACAGCCCACCGTAGCAAAAATGCTTAAGCGCCTTGCTACCGTAGGCCTGGTAGAACAGGTGCCTTATCGCGGCGTCTTTTTGACGCCGGAAGGTGAAACGCTGGCTGAAGAGAGCCGCGAACGCCATCATATCGTCGAATCTTTCCTGCTGGCCTTAGGCATCAGCCCGGATACGGCGCGCCGCGATGCGGAAGGTATCGAACATCACGTCAGCGATGAGACGCTGGCAATATTCCAAAAATTCAGCGAAAGCCGTCAATAACGCCAGGTGCGCCAGCATGACCTCACTGCTCAGACCTTTTTTGCACGATCGATTTCTGCATTTGTTAGTGGTTCTGGGCCTGCTGCTGGCCTGCTTCGTTCCTTTTAAACTGGCCGAACTGCCGCGTGCCGTTGACTGGCCTACCATGGTGACCCTGTGCGGCCTGCTGATGCTGACCAAAGGCATCGAAGCCAGCGGCTATTTCGATGTGCTGGGGCGCCGACTGGTGCAGGGCTTTCACCATCAGCGCCAGCTGGCGCTGTTTCTGGTTGCTGCCGCCGCGCTGCTGTCCACCTTTCTGACCAATGACGTGGCACTGTTTATCCTGGTGCCGCTGACCTTATCGCTGCGCAAATACTCCGCACTGCCGATTGCCCGACTGATCATCTTTGAAGCGCTGGCGGTCAACGCCGGTTCGCTGCTGACGCCGATCGGTAACCCGCAAAACATCCTGTTATGGCGCCACGGCGAGCTGGGATTCGCCGGTTTTATCTGGCAGATGCTGCCGCTGGCGGCGTGGCTGGTGCTGAGCCTGCTGCTACTGACCGCTATCTGTTTCCCGCCAAAGAGAATCGAGCGCCATGCCGGGCAGGAAGACGCTTCCTGGCAACGCCGGCTGCTGGTGGCAAGCGCGCTGCTCTATGTGCTGTTTATCGTGGCACTGGAGCTGGATGTGGCTGCCTGGGGACTGCTGCTGGTGTTTGTCAGCTTCCTGCTGCTGTCGCGCCGCATTCTGCTCAGCATCGACTGGAGCCTGCTGGTGGTGTTTATCGCCATGTTTATTGACGTGTTCCTGCTCACCCGCCTGCCGGTGCTGCAGAGCGCATTAGCCTCCGTGGGGCAGCTCTCCCACGGCGGGCAATATCTGCTGGCCGCCGGGCTGTCGCAGGTTATCAGCAACGTGCCGGCCACCATCTTGCTGCTTAGCAGTCTGCCGCCTTCTCTGCTGCTGGCCTGGGCGGTCAATATCGGTGGCTTCGGGCTGCTGCCGGGTTCGCTGGCGAATCTGATTGCGCTGCGTATGGCGAAAGATCGCAGTATCTGGTGGCACTTCCACCTCTACTCTCTGCCGATGCTGGCCTGGGCGCTGGCGAGTGGCTGGATTCTGCTTATGGTAATTCGTGCGGCCTGACCTCAGGCAAATCTGTATTCGTCAAGAAAGCCTGGCATTTGTCAATTTAGCCTCTATCGTTATAGAGGCTTTGCTCCGTAATTGTGCCCCAGTCCTTCGGACCACGATCCACTGCGGGACACAGCCTTGCGTAGATAATTGCGGCTACGGTTTCGTACCGCCTTTTGATTGATGGATATTATGGCTAATCAGACACCTTCCGTTCCCGATGATGAAAACCAGCAGCAAAATGACCACCCGCAGGACGATGAGACACCGCGCAAAAGCCCCGGCAAGAAGCCACTGATTATACTGGCGGTGGTCGTGGTGGTGATGGTTATCGTCGCGCTGTTCTTCTGGCTCACCACCCGCAATATCGAAACCACTGACGATGCCTTCACCGAGGCGGACGCAGTGACCATTGCCCCGAAAGCATCGGGCTATGTCACCGAGCTGAAGGTGAAGGATAACCAGCGGGTGAAGAAGGGCGATCTGCTGGTGGTGATAGACCCGCGTGACGCCACTGCCCAGCGCGAACAGGCGCAGGCGCAGCTCGGTCTGGCACAGGCGCAGCTGCATCAGGCGCAGGCGCAGTTAGCGCTGGCCCGCGTGCAGTATCCGGCGCAGAAAGACCAGGCGCTGGCGCAGCAGGCGCGTGCGCAGGCTAACTATAATAACGCCCAGGAAGACTATAAACGTCAGCGCGGCGTTGACCCGCGTGCCACCTCGCAGCGCAATATCGATGCCGCCAGCGCGCAGCTGCGCAGCGCCCGTGCCGAGCTGACGAACGCCCAGGCCCAGGTGGAAGTGGCCTCGCAGGTGGCATTGCAGATCCGCCAGCAGGAAACCAACGTCGAAGCGCGTCAGAGCCAGGTAGAACAGGCGCAGGCGCAGCTGAATACCGCCAATCTCAACCTCTCTTACACCGAAGTGCGTGCGCCGTATGATGGCTTCGTCACTAAGCGTAACGTGCAGGTCGGCACGCTGGTGCAGGCCGGTTCTTCGCTATTCTCGCTGGTCTCTGCCGATACCTGGATTGTGGCAAACTTCAAAGAGTCGCAGCTGGCACGCATGAAGCCGGGTGACAAAGTGGAGATCGGCATCGATGCCTGGCCGGACATGAAAGTGGAAGGGCACGTCGACAGCGTACAGATGGGCTCCGGCTCACGCTTCTCGGCCTTCCCGTCTGAAAATGCCACCGGCAACTACGTGAAAATCGTGCAGCGCGTGCCGGTGAAGATTGTGATTGATAAGGGACTGGATGCCAATCATCCGCTGCCGATTGGCCTGTCGGTTGAACCGAAGGTGACGGTGGAATGAGTTCCGGCCAGAGCTGGAAACCAGCCAGTAACCCGTGGCTGGTCGCGATGACCGTCACGCTGGCGGTGTTTATGGAGATCCTCGACACCACCATCGTCAACGTGGCGCTGCCGCATGTGGCAGGCTCGCTGTCGGCCAGCTATGACGAATCGACCTGGGTGCTGACCTCGTACCTGGTGGCGAACGGCATCGTGCTGCCGATCTCGGCGTTCCTCAGCCGTCTGCTGGGGCGCAAGCAGTTCTTCCTGATCTGCATTGTGATGTTCACCGTCTGCTCGTTCCTCTGCGGCATCGCCACCGAGCTGTGGCAGATCATCCTGTTCCGCGTGCTGCAGGGCTTCTTCGGCGGCGGCTTACAGCCGGTACAGCAGTCGGTGCTGCTTGACTACTTCAAGCCTGCCGACCGGGGTAAAGCGTTTGGCCTGTCATCGATCGCGGTTATCGTCGCGCCGGTGCTCGGCCCGACGCTCGGCGGCTGGATCACCGATAACTACAGCTGGCGCTGGGTGTTCTTTATCAACATCCCGGTCGGTATTCTTAGCGTGCTGGCGATCTACCAGCTGCTGGAAGATCCGCCATGGGAGCGGAAATGGGCCAAGGGCAAGCTGCGCGTCGACTATATCGGCATCAGCCTGATTACTCTTGGGCTCGGCTGCCTGCAGGTGATGATGGATCGCGGCGAAGATGAAGACTGGTTCCAGTCGAGTTTCATTGTCACCTTTGCCCTGCTGGCGCTGACCGGCATTGTCGGGGCGATCTACTGGCTGCTGTATGCCAAAAAACCGGTGGTTGACCTGCACGTGCTGAAGGATAAAAACTTCGCGGTTGCCAGCCTGCTGATGGCGGGCATGGCGGCGATCCTCTATGGCAGTTCAGTGGTGATCCCGCAGCTGGCGCAGCAGGATCTGGGCTATACCGCCACGCTCTCAGGGCTGGTGCTGTCCCCCGGTGCGGTGCTGATCGTGCTGTCGATCCCGCTGGTGCTGAAGCTGATGCCGATTATCCAGACGCGCTGGCTGATTGCCTTCGGCTTTACGCTGCTATGCGTGTCGTTTATCTACTCGGCCACGCTCACCCCGAATATTGATTTCACCACGCTGGTGTTGATGCGCAGCTTCCAGACTATCGGGCTGGGCTTCCTGTTCGTGCCGCTCACCACCATCGCCTTTGTCACCATTCCGCAAAAGCTGAATGCGGATGCCTCGGCGCTGTTCACGATGTTCCGCAACGTTGCCGGATCGATCGGTATTTCGCTCTCCACCGCGATGATTACCGAACGCTCGCAGGCGCGCAGTGCGGAGATGGTGCATAACATGACCCCGCTCAATGAGCCGTTTAACCTGGCGGTTGAACGCTGGGCGCAGGGCGTCAGGGACTTTGCGCATACGGTCGGTGACCCGGTGACTATCGCCACCGGCCAGCTCTATCAGCAGATGATCGTGCAGTCGCGGTTCCTCGCCTATATCGATGTGTTTATGGGGCTGAGCCTCCTCGCCCTGGTTCTCATTCCATTTTGTTTACTGCTGGCGCCAATCAAAAGCGAGGGCAGTGCAGGTGCACACTGACATGAACGTTTCTTCCATTTTTATGCGCTCGCGTAGCGCGCTGCTGGTCGCGGCAACGCTGGCGCTCGGCGCCTGTGCGGTGGGGCCAGATTACCAGGCGCCGAAGCCGGTTACGCCGGGCAGTTTTAACAGCATGCAGTCTGAAGGCGGTTCTCGACCGCTGGCGGCATCCACTAACCCCAACTGGTGGAAATCGTTTAACGATCCGCAGCTCGACAGCCTGATCGAGCGGGCGATAAAAGGTAACCTCAGTCTGCAACAGGCGGTGCTGCGCATTGCCGGGGCACGTCAGCAGCTCAATCAGGCGCGCGGCGCGTGGGCGCCGTCGGTAAACGGTAATGCGCGCTTTACCCGCCAGCAGCTGGGGATCAAGGGTGAGCTGGAGTCCGAAGGGGTTTATGACCAGCTTGACCAGGCCAATACGGAGACCGATCTGCGCCCGGCGCTCGACAGCCTGTCAAAACCCGTCGGGTTATATCAGGGCAGCTTCGATGCCTCATGGGAGCTGGATCTGTGGGGCAAAGTGCGCCGCCAGGTTGAGATGGCCGACGCGCAGCAGCAGCAGTCGGTGGAAAATCGCAACGATGCGCTGGTGTCGTTAGAAGCGGAAGTGGCGCGCGCCTACCTGCAACTGCGCGGCGCACAGGCCATTACGCAGACGCTGCAAACCCAGATTGACGTGGCGCAGCAGACGCTGGAACTGACGCAGAGCCAGCAGAAAAACGGCCTGGCGCCGCAGACCGACGTGGAGAATGCCCGCGCCCAGCTGAACTCCCTGCGCGCACAATTGCCGCAGTATCAGGCTCAAATTCATCAGGCGATGAACGGGCTGGCGGTATTGACCGGCAGAGTACCCGGCGCGCTGGATAGCGAGCTGATGGCAAGCAAACCGCTGCCTGCGCTGCCTAAAGCGGTGCCGGTTGGCGTGCCGTCACAGCTGGCACGCCGCCGCCCGGACGTGCGCCAGGCGGAAGCCAGCCTGCACGCAGCAACGGCCAATATTGGCGTGTCGGTGGCGGAGCTGTTCCCCAGCCTGTCGCTGACCGGACAATTTGGCATGCGCAACAGCGATGCCAGCTATCTGGATAACTGGAGCAGCCACTTCTACAGCTTTGGTCCGTCGGTCACTATCCCAATTTTCCAGGGAGGGCGGCTGGTCTCCAGCGTCAAGCTGGCACGCGCGCAGCAGGCCAGTGCGGCGCTGGGCTACCGCCAGACGGTGCTGACCGCACTGCAGGATGTGGAGAATGCGCTGGTGAGCTACCGCAGCGATCAGCAGCAGGTTGAGGGGCTGGACGATACGGTGGATGCCTTGCAGAACGCCTTTAAGCTCGCCAGCGACAGCTACGGTCAGGGGCTGTCGACGTTTATCGAAGCGTTGGACGCGCAGCGCCAGCTGGCGCAGGCGCAGCAGCAGGCCGAGCAGGCGAGGGTGCAGAGCAGTCTCGACCTCGTCGCGCTGTATAAAGCGCTGGGCGGCGGCTGGGAAGCGTATCAAAACGTCGATCTGCCGCAGTATTCGGTGTTCGGCCCGGCGGAAAATCCGTAACCCCCATTCCCGTAGGGGCGAGGCACGCCTCGCCCGGCTTTTTTCGGTCGGGCATGCCTCGCCCGGCTTTTTCGGTCGGGCACGCCTCGCCCGGCTAACCTGCTTAAATCCCCTTCTTCAACGCTTAATTAAGTGGCTTATTTTTATCAGCCACTGATGGCTTCCTGTCTTTTCTGATTACAAATGAAACGAAAATCCATAATGAAACATGAGATGAAACGTTCTCAAATTATCCTAGATGCGCGTAGCTCCCATAAATACAACAGAATTAAGCTAATAATGTCTAATCAATCACGTTAACACTGGAATAGCGAGATGTGCGCCTCAAAATTTAATTTTCATTGTTGTTTGAAATGAAAAATATGATCTAAATTAAGGTCAGAGGCGGTGAACGGGTAAAAATCATGATGAGTCATCCCTCTTTTCCCAACTCAACCAGGTCGATGAGAGGTCACTGTAGTCACCATGGCAAAAGAACAATATATCACCCCCAACCGGGCGTCTGGGCCTAACAGCACCACCAAAACAGAACCCTTTGTAAAGGTGATTGCGGTGGTTGCCACCCTTGGGGGATTACTTTTCGGTTACGACACCGGCGTTATCTCCGGCGCACTGCTGTTTATGGGCGACGAGTTACACCTGACGCCATTCACCACCGGGCTGGTCACCAGCTCACTGCTGTTCGGTGCCGCTTTTGGCGCGCTGTTCTCCGGGCACTTCGCTGCCGCGCAAGGGCGTAAGAAAATCATTATCGTGCTGGCGATTATCTTCGCCATCGGCGCGATGGGCACCGCGCTGGCGCCGAATGTTGAGTGGATGATTTTCTTCCGTCTTATCCTCGGCGTGGCGGTAGGGGGGGCATCGGCGACCGTGCCGGTGTATATCGCCGAAATTGCCCCGGCCAATAAGCGCGGGCAGCTGGTGACTATTCAGGAGCTGATGATCGTCTCCGGCCAGATGCTGGCGTATATCTCTAACGCGGGGTTCAACGCTGCGTGGGGCGGTCATGAGACCTGGCGCTGGATGCTTGCCGTGGCCACCATTCCTGCGGTGCTGCTGTGGTTTGGCATGATGTTTATGCCGGATACGCCGCGCTGGTACGCCATGCAGGGGAGGTTGGCCGAGGCGCGCCGCGTGCTGGAGCGTACCCGCGCCAAAGAGGATGTGGAGTGGGAGCTGGAAGAGATCGCCGAAACGCTGGAGGAAGAGGACAGGCAGCAGACGCGCGCCAGCGTGCAGGAGCTGAAGAAACCCTGGCTGTTTAAACTGTTTATGATTGGCGTGGGCGTGGCGGTTATTCAGCAGACCTCAGGCGTCAACACCATCATGTACTACGCGCCCACCATGCTGAAAGCGGTGGGGATGAGTACCGATGCGGCGCTGTTTGCCACCATCGCCAATGGGGCAATCTCGGTGCTGATGACCTTTGTCGGTATCTGGCTGCTGGGCAAAATCGGCCGCCGCACCATGGTGAAAATCGGCCAGTTTGGCTGCACCGCCTGCCTGTTCTTCATCGGCGCCGTCAGCTACTTTATGCCGGAAACGGTCAACGGCCAGGTCGACGTGCTGCGCAGCTATATGGTGCTGTTAGGCATGCTGATGTTCCTCAGCTTCCAGCAGGGCGCGCTCTCACCGGTGACCTGGCTGCTGCTGTCGGAAATCTTCCCAACGCGCCTGCGCGGCGTCTTTATGGGCGGGGCGGTGTTCGCCATGTGGATTGCTAACTTCCTTATCTCGCTGGCTTTCCCGATGCTGCTGGCCAGCGTCGGCCTGTCGGGTGCCTTCTTCATTTTCGGTCTGATTGGCATCTGCGGTGCGGTGTTTGTCATTAAATGCATTCCTGAAACCCGTAACCGCAGCCTGGAACAGATTGAACACTACCTGCGTGACTGGCTGAGCAGCGATGAAGAAAGTGCGGTAGTGAGCGCGACAAAACGTAAAGCGGAGAACCATTAATTGCCGGCGGGCCTGTGCTGGCTGGCCCGCTCTGCTGCTTGCAGTGCAGCGTTAACCTCAGGCTAACGCTGCTGATGTGAACTGAACTCAGCACCCTGTTAACTGGTCGATGAGAGGTCACTAAAGTCACTATGGCAAAAGAACACTATATCACCCCCAATCGGGCCTCCGGGCCTAATAGCAGCAGCAGAACCGAGCCATTCGTCAAAGTGATTGCGGCGGTAGCCACGCTGGGCGGCCTGCTGTTTGGCTACGATACCGGCGTTATCTCCGGCGCGCTGCTGTTTATGGGCGACGAATTACACCTGACGCCATTTACCACCGGGCTGGTCACCAGCTCACTGCTGTTCGGTGCCGCTTTTGGCGCACTGATCTCCGGCCACTTCGCTAACAGCGCCGGACGTAAGAAAATCATCATCACTCTGGCGATTATCTTTGCACTTGGCTCCATCGGTACCGCGCTGGCGCCGGACGTGGAGTGGATGATTTTCTTCCGTCTGATCCTCGGCGTGGCGGTCGGTGGCGCATCGGCAACCGTGCCGGTCTACATCGCGGAAATTGCCCCGGCTAACAAACGCGGGCAGCTGGTCACCATTCAGGAGCTGATGATCGTTAGTGGCCAGCTGCTGGCCTATATCTCGAATGCGGGCTTTAACGCAGCCTGGGGCGGGGATGAAAGCTGGCGCTGGATGCTGGCGGTGGCCACCATGCCCGCCGTGCTGCTGTGGTTTGGCATGATGTTTATGCCGGACACGCCGCGCTGGTATGCGATGCAGGGGCGTCTGGCGCAAGCGCGCCGCGTGCTGGAGCGCACCCGCGCGAAAGAGGATGTTGACTGGGAGATGGCAGAGATTGAGGAGACGCTGGCCGAAGAGGAGAATCAGGGAAAACCCGGCCTGCGCGACCTCGCGAAGCCGTGGCTGATGAAGCTGCTGCTTATCGGCATTGGTATCGCCGTGATCAACCAGACCTCAGGGGTGAATACCATCATGTACTACGCGCCGACCATGCTGAAGGCCACCGGCATGAGTACCAACGCGGCGCTGTTTGCCACTATCGCTAACGGCGTGGTATCGGTGACGATGGTCTGCGTAGGCATCTGGCTGCTGGGGAAAATGGGCCGCCGTACCATGACGCTGATCGGCAAGTTCGGCTGTACTTTCAGCTTGCTGTTTATCGCGGCGGTCAGCTTCTTTATGCCGGAAACGGTCAACGGCCAGGTCGATGTGCTGCGCGGCTACCTGGTGCTGCTCGGTATGCTGATGTTCCTCAGCTTCCAGCAGGGCTTCCTGTCGCCGGCGACCTGGCTGCTGCTGTCGGAGATCTTTCCAACGCGCCTGCGCGGAATGTTTATGGGCAGCGCGATCTTCGCGATGTGGATCGCCAACTTCCTGATCTCGCTGGCGTTCCCGATGCTGCTGGCCAGCGTTGGCCTCTCCGGCGCCTTCCTGATCTTTGCGCTGATCGGCATCATCTCCGGCATCTTTGTTATCAAGTGCATTCCGGAAACCCGCAACCGCAGCCTGGAGCAGATTGAGCACTATCTGCATGACTGGCTGAGTGACGAGGTGGACACGCCGCCGCTGCCCGTGCCTGAACGTAAAGCAGAAATTCACTAATCCAGATGGCCGGGGAAGACCCGGCCTCTTCTGCTCTCACCGCCCCCTGCCAGACTGCTGTATTCCCCGCCTGTTTTTTTTGGCATAATGCGCGCTGACTCACATACTCACATCGCAAATTAAAGGCTATCTCTGTGCTAGTTTCCAGCAACGTCACCATGCAGTTTGGCAGTAAGCCGCTGTTCGAAAATATCTCCGTCAAATTTGGCGGCGGCAACCGCTACGGCCTGATCGGTGCCAACGGCAGCGGTAAGTCCACCTTTATGAAAATTCTCGGTGGCGACCTGGTTCCTTCCGGCGGTAATGTCTCGCTCGATCCGAACGAGCGCCTCGGTAAACTGCGCCAGGATCAGTTCGCCTTTGAACAGTATTCCGTGCTGGATACGGTGATCATGGGCCACGGCGAGCTGTGGGCGGTGAAGGAAGAGCGCGATGCGATCTATGCGCTGCCGGAGATGAGCGAAGAAGACGGTTATAAAGTCGCTGACCTCGAAGAGAAGTATGGCGAGATGGACGGCTACACCGCAGAAGCGCGTGCCGGTGAGCTGCTGCTGGGCGTGGGTATTCCGCTGGAGCAGCACTACGGCCCGATGAGCGAAGTCGCTCCCGGCTGGAAACTGCGCGTGCTGCTGGCACAGGCGCTGTTCTCTAACCCGGAAATTCTGCTGCTCGACGAACCGACCAACAACCTGGACATCGATACCATTCGCTGGCTGGAGCAGGTGCTGAACGAGCGTAACAGCACCATGATCATCATTTCGCACGACCGTCACTTCCTGAACATGGTCTGCACCCACATGGCCGACCTCGACTACGGCGAGCTGCGCGTTTACCCGGGCAACTACGACGAGTACATGACGGCAGCAACCCAGGCGCGCGAGCGTCTGCTGTCTGATAACGCCAAGAAGAAAGCGCAGATCAACGAACTGCAGTCCTTCGTCAGCCGCTTCAGCGCCAACGCCTCAAAATCCCGTCAGGCGACCTCACGCGCCAAGCAGATTGACAAGATCAAACTGGATGAGGTGAAAGCATCGAGCCGTCAGAACCCGTTCATCCGTTTCGAGCAGGATAAGAAACTGTTCCGCAATGCGCTGACGCTGGAAGCCGTGACCAAAGGTTTCGACAACGGTCCGCTGTTTAAAAACGTCAATATGCTGCTGGAAGTGGGCGAAAAGCTGGCGATCCTCGGCCCGAACGGTATCGGTAAAACCACGCTGCTGAAAACGCTGATTGGCGAACTGCTGCCGGACAACGGCACCGTGAAATGGTCCGAGAATGCGCAAATTGGTTACTACGCGCAGGATCACGCCCACGACTTCGCCGACGACCTGAGCGTGTTCGACTGGATGAGCCAGTGGAAGCAGGAGAGCGATGACGAGCAGGCGGTACGCGGTATTCTCGGCCGTCTGCTGTTCAGCCAGGACGATATCAAGAAGCCAGCCAAAGTGCTGTCCGGTGGTGAGAAGGGCCGCATGCTGTTCGGCAAGCTGATGATGCAGAAGCCGAACGTGCTGATCATGGATGAACCGACTAACCACCTCGATATGGAATCGATCGAAGCGCTGAACATGGCGCTGGAGATGTACGAAGGCACGCTGATCTTCGTTTCTCACGACCGTGAGTTCGTCAGCTCGCTGGCCACGCGCGTGATTGAGATGACGCCGGGCAAACTGAACGACTTTACCGGCAACTACGAAGACTATCTGCGCAGCCAGGGCATCGTGTAAACCCGGCAATCAGGCGATACCCTGTAGGGGCCGACCCTTTTTTATGGTCGGCGCTGGATGCTGATAGTGCGGGCTGACCGAAAAAGAGGGTCAGCCCCTACAAATGCCTCGCTGCCAGTCCCCCTGCAAATGCCTTGCTGCAAACGTAGGGGACGACCTTCTTTTTCGGTCGTCCCGTATCCCCCGGTTATTCACCCACCTGGTTTTTTCCCGCGCGCTTCGCCGCATACAACGCCTTATCCGCTTCGGCAATCAGCTGATGGCGCGCGGTTTCGCTGCGGTCGGTCATCGCCACCGCTACCCCAATACTGATCGTCACAATTCTCTCCGGCGTATCGCTGCCCGGGTTAGGAATGCCGAGCTTTGCCACCGCCTCCGTCGCCTGTTCGGCAAAGCGCAGCGCCGCAGTGCGATCCGCCCCCGGCATAATCACCGCAAACTCTTCGCCGCCGTAGCGCGTCACCAAATCTTCCGGGCGGTGCGGCAGGCGTGACAGCGTATGAGCGATCTGTTTCAGGCAATCATCCCCGGCCAGGTGACCGTAGGTGTCGTTAAACGCTTTAAACGAATCGACATCGATCATCAGCAGCGACAGCGGGGTGCGCAGCTTGTGGGAGCGCTCGACGTTGCGCTGCAGATAGAGGTCGAAATGGCGGCGGTTTGCCAGCCCGGTAAGACTGTCGACCAGCGCCAGCGTCTGTAAAGTGCGGTTCATGGCGGTAAGCTGATCGCGCACCTGAGTCAGCTCCAGCTGATTCCTCAGGTTGAGGGAAATATGGCGCAGCACCAGCAACCCGAGCAGGGAGATCACCAGCAGCAGGATCGCCGACAGCGCAATATAGACGCTGAGAGCGGAGAACCACTCCTGCAGCAGCGCCTTTTTATCGTAGCCGACGGCCACCACCAGCGGGTAGCGCTTCAGGCTGGAGTACCCCAACACCCGTTCAATGCCGTCCAGAGCCGATTTATAGAGCGCGGTGCCGTTTGGAGCACTCTTCAGCAGCCGGGTGAAGAGCGGGCTGCCGGAGATATTACGGTTAATGGTATTGTCTGCGAACGGGCGCACGTAAAGGATATTGCCATCGGCCTGCATCAGCGCCAGCACGTCGCGATCGCCCATATTGTAATAGCCATAAACCTGCTTAAAAAAGTTCAGGCGTACGGTCGCCAGCAGCACGCCGCGAAACGAACCATCGAGATTATTCAGGCGCATCGAAACGGGGATAACCAGATCGCCGGTCGAGCGGCTGCGGATCACCTTGCCAATATGGACATTGCCGTCGAGGTTCTGCTGATGATAGCGAAAATACTCGCGGTCGCTGTTATTAGCGCGCTGCGGAACATTGCCATCGGACGTGACCAGCCAGTTGCCTTCACTGTTGTAAATAAACAGGCCATGCAGCTGCGGCAGGCTGGCTTTGCGGTTGGACAGCAGATCTCTGAGATAGGGGGTGCGTTCATGGCGCAGGCCAATCAGCGAGATGCGGTCGCGCAGATCCTGTAACGTCAGGTCGACCTGCAGGAAAGTGTCCTCCGCCTGGCGCGACAGCGACTGCGAGAGGTTACGGGCATCGTTCTGCGAGCTGGTAATCATCCGGTTCCACGAGTTCCAGACAATCCAGCCGTTGATAACCATCACCGCCGTGACAATCGTCAGCAAAAAAACCATCATCATCCGGCGCAGTGAAGATTTTGTGCCTGCTGAAGTGGCGATCTGTTCATCGATCATAAGCTAATCAATCCTTTCGCTTCCCAGCATTCGCTTAACTATAGTGCTGGAAAGCTTAGCTGCACACCTCGCAGCGCGGATCTTTTGCCACATTCATGCTGCGAAATTGCAGCGTCATGGCATCGTATAGCAATAATTTTCCTGCTACCGCGCCGCCGTAGTGCGCCAGCGCGCGGATCGCTTCCATCGCCTGGAGTGAGCCAATCACGCCGACCAGCGGCGCCATCACCCCGGCCTCAACACAGCTCAGAGTCGACTGGCCGAACAGCCGGCTGATGCAGCGATAGCAGGGCTCGTCCTGACCCCAGCTGAACACGCTGACCTGGCCCTCCATGCGGATGGCGGCACCGGAGACCAGCGGAGTTTTGCCGGCAAAGCACAGGCGGTTGAGCTGTTCACGCGTCTCCACGTTGTCGCAGCAGTCCAGCACCAGCTGATGCGAGGCAATCAGGGCTGCCAGGGGAGCGTCATCCAGTCGCGCATTGACGGTGTCAATCTGGATCAGCGAGTTAAGCGCCGCCAGACGCAGCCGCGCAGAGTCGACTTTTGCCATCCCGACCTGCGCCTCAGCGTGCAGCACCTGGCGCTGCAGGTTAGAAACGACGACATGGTCGAAATCCAGCAGCGTCAGATGGCCGACGCCCGCAGCGGCGAGATACTGGCTGGCGGCGCAGCCCAGCCCGCCCAGGCCGACCACCAGCACGCGGGCAGACTTCAGCTGCTCCTGCCCCGCAAAGTCAAAACCGCGCAGCACGATCTGGCGGTTATAGCGCAGCATTTCGTCATCGCTCAGCTCGGGCAGCATCTCAGCCCTCCAGCAGCGCGTTGAATGGCTCAACGTCAACCCATTCACCCGGCTGCACGTCGCCGCGCTCGCGCTCCAGCACGATAAAGCAGTTGGCCTGATGGAAAGAGCTAAAGACGTGCGAGCCCTGGTGGCCGGTGGTTTTCACCTCCAGCTCGCCTGCGGCATTGCGCTGCAGCAGCCCGCGCTGGAAGTCGAGGCGACCGGGTGATTTCTTCAGCAGGTCGGCGCTGCGCACGCGCTGGCGTGGCGGCAGCGCCGGGCCGCTCTGCCCGGTAAGCTTCGCCAGCAGCGGCTGCACCAGCTGATAAAAGGTTAATACCGCCGACACCGGGTTGCCCGGCAGGCCGCAGAACCAGCTGTTGGGCAGGCGACCAAAGGCAAACGGCTTGCCCGGTTTGATGGCCAGCTTCCAGAAGCCGACTTCGCCGAGTTCTTCCAGCATCTGTTTGGTGTAATCTGCCGCGCCAACGGAGACGCCGCCGCTGCTGATCACCACATCGCCCGCTGCATCGGCACGGACGAAAGCCTCGCGCAGCGCCGCCGGGTCGTCGCGAATAATGCCGAGGTCAATCACCTCGCAGCCGAGCTTATCCAGCATCAGCTGGACCGCAAAGCGGTTGGTATCGTAAATCTGGCCCGCCGCCAGCGGCTGGCCGACCGGCTGCAGCTCATCCCCGGTGGAGAACACCGCCACGCGCAGCTTGCGCACGACCGGAACCTGCGCAATGCCGAGAGAGGCCAGCAGCGGCAGCTCGGCGGCGCCCAGCCTGGTGCCCGCGCTCAGCACCTCGGTGCCCTGAAGGATATCCTCACCGGCACGGCGGATGTTCTGCCCGGCGCTGACCTCAGCGGTGATACGGACTGTATCGCCAATGCTTTCGGTCTGCTCCTGCATCACCACCGCCTCGCAGCCCTCAGGCAGCGGTGCGCCGGTCATGATGCGGATGCAGCTGCCGGCCGGCCAGGCACCGCTAAACGGCTGGCCGGCAAACGCTTTCCCGGCCACGGTAAGTACCGCACCGGGGGTAACATCGGCCATGCGCAGGGCATAGCCATCCATCGCCGAATTATCAAACGGCGGTACGTCAATCGGCGAAGTCACCGCCGCAGCGGTAATGCGCCCCACGGCGGCGGGTAGCAGCACGCTTTCGCTTTCGCTCAGGGGGGTAATCTGCGCCAGCAGGGTATTGAGGGCATCGTCGAGGGAGATCAGTCCCGCAGTAAAAGCTTCCATTGTGTCTCCGGTCGCACGCATAAATCTTAAAGCGCTATTATGGCGTGATTCCCCGCCAGGGTCACGTTTGCCCGTGCTGGCGGGGAAAATGTCGCATTCTGATTTATCTTAGAACCAATAGTTATTATCAGGGTGCGAACTTTCCTCTTTACATCGCCAGACTGCCTGCCTATAGTCAAAAATCGCATTTTCTCAATAAAATCATTCTAACTCAGTGTTTTTCATGCTGATTTGGCACACAGGGTAAATGAATTATGGCCAGAGCGACGATCGCAATTCATGGTGGCGCGGGGGCAATCGCCCGCAGCAGCATGGACAGTGAAAAAGAGCAGCACTATCGCCAGGCGCTGTCAGAGATTGTCGCCAGCGGGCAGGCGCTGCTGGCGGCGGGCGCCAGCGCGCTTGACGTGGTGACCGAAGCAGTGCGCCAGCTGGAAGAGTGCCCGCTGTTTAATGCCGGGCGGGGTTCGGTGTTTACCCATCAGGGTACGCACGAGCTGGATGCCTGCGTGATGGACGGGCGCACGCGGCAAGCGGGAGCGGTCGCGGGCGTTAGCCGGGTGCGTAATCCGGTGCTGGCCGCGCGCGCGGTGCTGGAAACCAGTCCGCATCTGCTGTTTATCGGCGCGGGTGCGGAATCGTTTGCGGCAGAGAACGGCCTCGAAATGGTCGAAAACAGCTTTTTCTCCACGCCGGAGCGCCGCGCCCAGCTTGAGCGCGCGATGGCCAGCGACCAGACCCTGCTTGACCACGATGGCGATCCCCTTGACCCCGACCGTAAGTTCGGCACCGTTGGCGCGGTGGCGATAGATCTTGCCGGCAGCCTGGCGGCAGCCACTTCCACCGGCGGCATGACCAATAAGCAGGTTGGGCGCGTTGGTGACTCCCCACTGGTTGGCGCGGGCTGCTATGCCAGCGGCGGCGTGGCGGTCTCCTGTACCGGTACCGGCGAAGTCTTTATGCGCACGCTGGCGGCCTATGATATTGCGGCCCTGATGGAGTACGGCGGCCTGTCGCTGGATGAGGCGAGTCGTAAAGTGGTGATGGAAAAGATCCCGGCTCTCGGCGGCAGCGGCGGGTTAATTGCCGTGGATGCTGAAGGCAATGTGGTGCTACCGTTTAACAGCGAAGGCATGTATCGCGGCTATGGCACAGTGGGTGAAGCGCCAGTGGTGGCGATCTACCGGGAGGAGCCCTGATGAGTGAGTTTTGCCATCATGACAATGTGGTGCTGTCGGTGCGCGATCTCAGCGTCAGCTTTCAACAGGAGAGCGGGCGCGTCCAGGCGGTAAACAGGCTGTCGCTGGACGTGCGCCAGGGCGAAACGCTGGCGATCGTCGGCGAGTCTGGCTCCGGCAAATCGGTCACCTCGCTGGCGCTGATGCGTCTGGTGGAGCAGGGCGGTGGCAATATCGACAGCGGGCAGATGTGGCTGACGCGCCGCAATCAGCAGCGGGTCAACCTGGCCGCGCTGCCGCAGTCCGAGCTGCGGCGCATTCGCGGTGCCGATATGGCCATGATTTTCCAGGAGCCGATGACCTCGCTCAACCCGGTGTTCCCGGTGGGGGAGCAGATTGCCGAGTCGATCCGACTGCACCAGGGAAAAAGCCACGCCGACGCGCTGAAAGAAGCGCAGCGCATGCTCGATCTGGTGCGCATTCCCGAAGCGAAAAACGTGCTGTCGCGTTACCCGCATCAGCTCTCCGGCGGCATGCGCCAGCGCGTGATGATCGCCATGGCGCTCTCCTGCCGCCCGGCGCTGCTGATCGCCGATGAGCCAACCACCGCGCTCGACGTGACTATCCAGGCGCAGATCTTACAGCTGATCCGCGTGCTGCAAAAAGAGATGCAGATGGGGGTGATTTTTATCACCCACGACATGGGGGTGGTGGCCGAAATGGCCGACCGCGTGCAGGTGATGTACCGCGGCGACGTGGTGGAAACCGGCAGCGTCGAGTCGCTGTTTGCTCATCCCCAGCAACCCTACACTCGCGCACTGCTGGCCGCCGTGCCGAAACTCGGCGCAATGAGCGGGCGTAGCCTGCCGGCAAAATTCCCGCTGATCCAGCAGGGTGAGCAGCAGCCGGAACAGCCGCAGGACACCGTCCGTCAGCAGGAGCCGCCGATTTTACAGGTGAGCGATCTGGTGACGCGCTTTGATATCCGCAGCGGCATCTTTAACCGCGTGCACCGCCGCGTTCACGCGGTGGAGAAAGTCAGCTTTGACCTGCGCCCCGGCGAAACGCTGGCGCTGGTCGGTGAATCCGGCTGCGGCAAATCGACCACCGGGCGCTCGCTGCTGCGGCTGGTAGAGAGCCAGGGCGGCAGTATCACCTTTAACGGCAAGCGCATCGATCGGCTTTCCGGCCAGGCACTGTCGCACCTGCGGCGCGATATTCAGTTTATCTTCCAGGATCCTTACGCCTCCCTCGATCCGCGCCTGACAGTGGGATTTTCGATTATGGAGCCGCTGCTGGTTCACGGTATTGCCAAAGGGCAGGAGGCCGAAAAACGCGTGGCGTGGCTGCTGGAGCGCGTCGGCTTACTGCCGGAGCATGCGCAGCGCTATCCGCACGAGTTCTCCGGCGGACAGCGGCAGCGTATCTGCATTGCGCGCGCGCTGGCGCTCAACCCGAAAGTGGTGATCGCCGACGAAGCCGTCTCGGCGCTGGACGTCTCGATTCAGGCGCAGATTATCAACCTGATGCTCGACCTGCAGCGCGAGTTTGGCATCGCGTTCCTGTTTATTTCGCATGATATGGCGGTGGTGGAGCGCATCAGCCACCGCGTGGCGGTGATGTATCTCGGGCAGATTGTCGAGATTGGCCCGCGCCAGGCGGTGTTCGAACAGCCGCAGCATCCGTATACGCGCAAACTGATGGCGGCGGTGCCGGTGGCCGACCCCACGCACCGCCGCCGTGAACGAGCACTGTTAGTAGATGAAATACCCAGCCCGATCCGCGCCCTGGGCGACGAACCGGAAGTGGCACCGCTGGTTGAAGTCAGCAGCGGGCATTTTGTGGCACGCCATGCTATCGCCCGCGCCTGAAACTGCATAATGACGACAAGGGATGAACTGAATGATAAATCAACACTCGCGTAAGTTGCTGTTAACCGCTGGCCTGCTCGGCAGTATTGTGGCGCTCCCTGCCTGGGCGGCGAAAGATGTCACCATTGCGGTCGCCTCAAACTTCACCACGCTCGACCCGTATGATGCCAACGACACGCTGTCGCAGGCGGTAGCGAAGTCGTTCTATCAGGGGCTGTTTGGTTTCGATAAAGAGATGAAGCTGGAAAATGTGCTGGCGGACAGCTACCAGGCCAGCCCGGACGGACTGACTTATACCATCGCGCTTAAGAGCGGGGTGAAGTTCCAGGACGGCACGCCGTTTAATGCCGATGCGGTAAAAGCGAACCTCGACCGCGCCAGCAACCCGGACAATCACCTCAAGCGTTTCAACCTGTTCAAAACCATCGCCAGCACCGAAGTGGTCAACCCGACCACGGTAAAAATCACCCTGAAGCAGCCGTTCTCGGCGTTTATTAACACCCTCGCCAGCCCGGCTGCGGCGATGATCTCTCCGACCGCACTGAAGAAATATGGCAAGGATATCGGCTTCCACCCGGTCGGCACCGGCCCTTACGAATTTGTCACCTGGAACCAGACTGACTTTGTGAAGGTGAAGAAATTCGCCGGTTACTGGAAGCCGGGCTATCCGAAACTGGACAGCATCACCTGGCGCCCGATTGTCGATAACAATACCCGCTCGGCGATGCTGCAAACCGGCGAAGCGAACTTTGCTTTCCCTATCCCGTTTGAGCAGGCCAAACTGCTGGAGAAAAACAGCAAGCTCGATCTGGTGACCTCGCCGTCGATCATGCAGCGCTATATCAGCTTTAACGTCACGCAGAGGCCGTTCAACGACCCGAAAGTGCGCGCAGCGATTAACTACGCCATCAACCGTCAGGCGCTGGCGAAAGTCGCCTTCGCCGGTTATGCCACCCCGGCCACCGGCATTGTGCCACCGTCGATTCAGTATTCACAAAGCTACCCGGCCCCGGAATATAACCCGGCCAAAGCGCGTGAGCTGCTGAAAGAGGCAGGCTACCCGAACGGCTTCACCACCCAGCTGTGGTCGTCGCATAACCACAGCACCGCGCAGAAAGTGCTGCAGTTTACCCAGCAGCAGCTGGCGCAGGTTGGCATTAAGGTTGAACTGACGGCCATGGATGCCGGGCAGCGTGCCGCGCAGGTGGAAGACAAAGGCCAGAAAGAGAGCGGCGTGCGCATGTTCTACACCGGCTGGTCTGCCTCGACCGGTGAAGCTAACTGGGCGCTGACGCCGCTGTTTGCCACTCAGTCCTGGCCGCCAACCATCTTTAACACCGCCTTCTACAGCAACGCCCAGGTGGATAAAGACCTCGCTGACGCGCTGAATACCACCGACGGTGCGAAAAAAGCCGCGCTGTACAAAGATGCACAGGACATTATCTGGAAAGAGCAGCCGTGGGCGCCGCTGGTGGTTGAGAAGCTGGTTTCTGCCAACACCAAAAACCTCACCGGGTTTTACGTGATGCCGGACACCTCATTCAGCTTTGATGATGCCGATCTGAAGTAATGCACTGACGCGCCTCCCGCAGGGGAGGCGCAGGGAAGATGATGCTTAACTATTTTATTAAACGACTGCTGGGGCTGATCCCAACGCTGCTGATCGTGGCGGTGCTGGTGTTCCTGTTCGTCCATCTGCTGCCTGGCGATCCGGCGCGCCTGATTGCGGGGCGTGAAGCCGATGCGCAGGTCGTAGCGATGGTGCGCGAACAGCTCGGGCTGAACCTGCCGCTGCCGCAGCAGTTCTGGCACTACATCACCCACGCCCTTCAGGGTGATTTTGGCCATTCAATGGTGTCGAAACGCCCGGTCTCAGAAGAGATTGGCCAGCGCTTTCTGCCGACGCTGTACCTGACGCTGACCAGCATGGTGTGGTCGGTGATTTTCGGCATGGCGATAGGCGTCGTCTCTGCCGTGTGGCGCAACCGCTGGCCGGATCGGCTGGGGATGACGCTGGCGGTATCCGGGATCTCTTTCCCGGCGTTTGCCCTCGGCATGCTGCTGATGCAGGTGTTTTCCGTCGAGCTGGGCTGGCTGCCGACCGTGGGTGCCGACAGCTGGCAGCACTATATTTTACCGTCGATCACCCTGGGTGCCGCCGTCGCCGCCGTGATGGCGCGCTTTACCCGCGCCTCGTTCGTGGAGGTGATGCAGGAAGACTATATGCGCACCGCGCGCGCCAAAGGAGTGCGCGAGTCGGTGGTGGTGATCAAGCACGGGCTGCGCAATGCGATGATCCCGGTGGTCACTATGATGGGCCTGCAGTTTGGCTTCCTGCTCGGTGGCTCTATCGTGGTCGAGGTGGTGTTCAACTGGCCGGGGCTGGGGCGCCTGCTGGTCGACTCGGTGGAGATGCGCGATTACCCGGTGATCCAGGCGGAAGTGCTGCTATTTTCGCTGGAGTTTATTCTGATTAACCTGGTGGTCGATATGCTGTACGCGGCGATCAACCCCGCGATCCGCTACAAGTAAGGATGTTTGATGATTAACTGGCGACGTAATGCCGTGCTCGCAACGCTGCCCAGCGTGCGGGAGAATCGCGTGCGTACCCCGTGGCGGGAATTCTGGCGGCGTTTTCGCCGTCAGCACGTGGCAATGATTGCGGCGGTATTTGTGCTGCTGCTGATCCTGGTGGCGATTTTTGCCCCGCTGCTGGCCCCGTTCGATGCTGAAAACTACTTTGATTATGACCGGCTGAATGAAGGACCGTCGATGATGCACTGGTTCGGCGTCGATGCGCTGGGGCGCGATATTTTCAGCCGCGTGCTGCTCGGCAGCCGCCTGTCGCTGGTGGCTGGCTTCTTCTCGGTGGCGGTGGGCGCGGTGACAGGTACGCTGCTCGGCCTGCTGGCCGGCTACTACGAGGGCTGGTGGGACCGGATTATCATGCGCATCTGCGATGTGCTGTTCGCTTTTCCTGGCATTCTGCTGGCGATTGCGGTGGTGGCGGTACTCGGTAACGGTATGTCGAATGTGATCCTCGCGGTGGCGATTTTCAGCATTCCCGCCTTTGCCCGTCTGGTGCGCGGTAACACGCTGGTGCTGAAACACCTGACCTATATTGAGTCGGCGCGCAGTATTGGCGCGTCTGATTTGACCATTATCCTGCGCCACATTCTGCCCGGTACGCTGTCATCGATTGTGGTCTATTTTACTATGCGTATCGGCACCTCGATTATCTCTGCTGCCAGCCTGTCGTTCCTGGGTCTTGGCGCGCAGCCGCCGACCCCGGAATGGGGGGCGATGCTTAACGAGGCCCAGGCGGATATGGTGCTGGCCCCGCACGTGGCGATCTTCCCCAGCCTGGCGATTTTCCTTACCGTGCTGGCGTTTAATCTGCTGGGTGACGGGCTGCGCGATGCGCTGGACCCGAAGCTGAAGGTGTAACCATGGCGGGCGAGGCATGCCTCGCCCCTACCAAACCCCACGCGATCCCTTGCAGGGTCGAGGCGTGCCTGGCCCCGGTGAAACCCC
>NZ_JASCAQ010000044.1:0-63970 GCF_029967685.1 Erwinia sp. V90_4
GCGCGGCGGGTCTGGCATGCCTGACCCCTACAACATCCGCGTTCCTGCGTAGGGGGCGGGCATGCCTGACCCCTACAACATCCGCGTCCCTGCACGGCGGGTCAGGCATGCCTGACCCCTACAACATCCGCGTTCCTGCGCGGCGGGTCTGGCATGCCTGACCCCTACAACATCCGCGTTCCTGCGTAGGGGTCGGGCATGCCCGACCCCTGTTTTTACCTGCCTGCACCCTGCTGTTTGCAGCCCTATCTTATTGACGGTAAACTCCAAATTCCGCGACAACTGGAAGCAAACTCATGGAAACCCGGCGCGACGAGCGCATCAATAAGCTGGCCCAGGCGCTGAAAGGCACCGATAAAATCCATCTGAAAGAGGCGGCTCAACTGCTTGGGGTGTCTGAGATGACCATTCGCCGCGACCTGAATGAAGGCCCGGGCGCGGTGGTATTGCTGGGCGGCTACATCGTCAGCGACCCGATGCGTCACCAGAACCACTATTTTGTTTCCGATCAGCAGGGGCAGCATGTCGAGCAAAAGCGCCTGCTGGGCCAGCACGCCAGCTCGCTGATCAATGCCAATGAAACGGTCTATTTTGACTGCGGTACCACCATTCCGTGGGTGATTGACGCCATCGATCCCGACCTGCCGTTTACCGCCGTCTGCTGTGCGATGAACACTTTCCTCGCGCTGAAAGAGAAAAATGCCCGGGTGATCCTGTGCGGCGGCGAGTTCCACGCGGATAACGCCATCTTCACCCCGCTGGGTCAGCTGTCAGTGATGGACAGCCTGTGCCCGGATAAGGCGTTCATCTCCGCCGCCGGAATCGATGTGCAGCAGGGTGCCAGCTGCTACAACCTGAACGAACTGCCGATGAAGCTTCTGGCACTGCAGCGCGCGCGCCAGAAGTTACTGGTGGCCGACAGCAGCAAATATGGCAAGGTGCTGCCGGCGCGCATTGCCGATCTCAGCGCGTTTAACGGCTTAATCAGCGATGCCGCCCCCGGGTACGACATCGGTATTGAGGTTATCACCCCGTAACCGGCGCAAACTCTCGGCGCGCGGCGACCGCAGAAACGGTAGGGGCGGACCTTCTTTTTCGCTCCGCCCGCTGCGCTTTACCAGCGATTTAAAATCTCTTCGCCGTCGCGCAGGCGGCGTAAATTCTCACACACCGCGGCGACATTGCCAGCCAGCGAGATATCGGTCACGCCGCCAATGTGCGGGGTGCCAATCACGTTATAGCTGAACAACGCATCCTGCGGCTCGGGCGGCTCCTGCCAGAACACGTCCAGCCCGGCGCCGCTCAGCTGACCGTTCGCCAGCGCCGCCAGCAGCGCAGACTTCTCAATCAGCCCGCCGCGCCCGAGATTAATCAGGAAAGCCCCCGGCTTCATCTGCGCCAGCGCCGCTTCATCGATAATATGATGGGTCGCCGGGTTATCCGGCAGGCTGAGCACCACAAAGTCAGCTTCCCGCAGCAGCTGCGGCAGGCAGTCCATCTCTCCGACCCACGCCATGCGATGCTGGCGGGCAAAGTCATCGTCGGCGCTGCGCTTAACGCCGATCGTACGCATCTCAAACGCCGCCAGCCTCTGCGCCAGCGCTTTGCCAATGCCCCCCAGCCCGACCAGCCCGACGGTTTTGCCCTTCAGTCCCATGCCAACCGGCAGGCCAAGCTGGCGCGTGGCGATCATCTGCGGCAGCTGGTTAGCCTTACGCGCCAGCCCGATCATCATCCAGATGCCCAGCTCCGCCACCGAGTCGGCGTTGCCGGAGCGGTCGGACGGTACGTTCGCCACCATCACGCCCTGCGCATGGGCGCTGGCGATATCCACCCCTTCCAGCCCGGCCCCGGCCTGCTGAATCAGCTTGAGGCGATCGGCGGTGCGCAACAGAGCGGGAGTGACCTTCGCCATGCCGGGGATCAACGCGTCAAAACCGGCCAGGCTTTCCGCCGCGTGGCCCGGCGATGCGACAAATTCGACGTCGGGCAAACGCTGGCGAAACTGCTGGATCATCCCACCCCAGGCATTCTCTTCCGCGGCTATCAGAACTCTCATTGATATCTCCATGGTTTTAAAGGCAAAAAAACCAGCTTAGCCGTAACTGAACAGAAATCAATCAGAAACAGGCGCTTGTAGCGATATCAGGATAATCAGGCCGTCCCGGCTGTGAATAGCAGGGGAAAACAGCTAAACTCCGCTATCTGAGTGGGCAGCTGTTTTGCCCCAATTAAACCCCAGACCATAAGAGGCTCAACCCAACGTGGCTCAATTCGTCTATAGCATGCATCGCGTCGGCAAAGTCGTTCCGCCGAAGCGTCATATTTTAAAGAACATCTCCCTCAGTTTCTTCCCAGGTGCCAAGATCGGCGTACTGGGTCTGAACGGTGCGGGTAAATCCACCCTGCTGCGCATCATGGCCGGCATCGATAAAGATATCGAAGGGGAAGCACGCCCGCAGCCTGGCCTGAAGATCGGCTACCTGGAGCAGGAACCGAAGCTGAACCTGGAACACACCGTGCGCGAATCGGTGGAAGAAGCCGTGGCCGAAGTGGTGGGCGCGCTGAAAGGGCTGGACGAGGTGTACGCCAAGTACGCCGAGCCGGATGCTGACTTCGACAAGCTCGCCGCTCAGCAGGGCAAGTTTGAAGAGATCATCCAGGCGCACGACGGCCACAACCTGAATACCCAGCTGGAGCGTGCGGCCGATGCGCTGCGCCTGCCGGACTGGGATGCAAAAATTGCTAACCTGTCCGGTGGTGAGCGCCGCCGCGTCGCTCTGTGCCGCCTGCTGCTGGAAAAGCCGGATATGCTGCTGCTGGACGAACCGACCAACCACCTGGATGCCGAATCCGTGGCCTGGCTGGAACGCTTCCTGCACGACTTCGAAGGGACCGTGGTGGCGATTACCCACGACCGTTACTTCCTGGATAACGTAGCGGGTTGGATCCTCGAGCTGGACCGCGGCGAAGGTATTCCGTGGGAAGGTAACTACTCTTCCTGGCTGGAGCAGAAAGATGCGCGTCTGGCGCAGGAAGCCTCATCCGAAGCCGCTCGTCGTAAATCGATTGAGAAAGAGCTGGAGTGGGTGCGCAAAGGTGCCAAAGGTCAGCAGTCCAAAGGCAAGGCCCGTCTGGCGCGCTTTGAAGAGCTGAACAACACCGAGTACCAGAAGCGTAACGAAACCAACGAACTGTTCATTCCACCGGGAGCACGCCTGGGTGACAAGGTGCTGGAAGTCAGCAACCTGCGTAAATCCTACGGCGACCGCCTGCTGATTGACGACCTCTCCTTCTCGGTTCCTAAGGGTGCGATTGTCGGCATCATCGGTCCGAACGGCGCGGGTAAATCCACGCTGTTCCGCATGATGTCCGGTCAGGAACAGCCTGATTCCGGCGAGATCGTGCTGGGTGAAACCGTTAAGCTGGCGTCGGTCGATCAGTTCCGCGACAGCATGGATAATTCTAAAACCGTTTGGGAAGAAGTCTCCGGCGGCCAGGATATTATGCGTATCGGCAACACCGAGATGCCAAGCCGTGCCTACGTTGGCCGCTTTAACTTTAAAGGGGTTGATCAGGGTAAACGCGTTGGCGAACTCTCCGGTGGTGAGCGCGGTCGTCTGCACCTGGCGAAGCTGCTGCAGGTTGGCGGCAACATGCTGCTGCTGGATGAACCGACCAACGACCTCGACATCGAAACCCTGCGCGCGCTGGAAAACGCCCTGCTGGAGTTCCCGGGCTGTGCCATGGTGATCTCGCACGACCGCTGGTTCCTCGACCGTATTGCCACCCACATTCTGGACTATCAGGATGAAGGCAAGATCGAGTTCTTCGAAGGTAACTTCACCGAATACGAAGAGTACAAGAAACGCACGCTGGGCGCCGAAGCGCTGGAGCCGAAGCGTATCAAGTACAAGCGTATGATTAAGTAAGCTATTCAGGCTTGCGGGGCGACCAGTAAAAGGTCGCCCCCTACTGATAAAATTCGCGGAATACCGGCGACTGCATGGCAAATTCAATAAAGCGCGCCAGCGCGGGTGAGTTCAGCTTTCGGCTCGGGTAAACCAGCCACAGTTCATTCCCCTCCACTTCCCATTCCGGTAACACCCGCACTAAATCACCCCGCGGTAATAATTCATTGATCATAAAGAGCGGCAATAACGTGATCCCGGCATTGCCCAGCGCACATTCGCGCGCGTACACCAGGTTGTCGGTCATATGGGTCGGCGGTAGCAGCCAGCTGTAGAACTCTTCGTTACGTTTCAATACCCATTCGCTCCAGGCCCGGTGGGCAATACTGCGATGCTCCATCAGCTGGCTGGGGTGTGTCAGGACGTCGTAATCGGCCAGATAGGCGGGTGAGGCCACCAGCATCCGCTCACAGTAACCAATACGCCGACCGATCAGCGACGAGTCCTGCGGCCGCCCGGTGCGCAGCGCCACATCAAAACCGTCCTGCACCAGATCGCGGATCTCATCAGAGACTGAGACCTCCAGCGTGACGTCGGGAAACTGGCGCTGGAACCCGGCGTTGAAGCGCGCCAGCAGCGTGGCACCGATGCCAGCGGGAGAAGTGATGCGCAGTCGCCCGCTGGGGTTATCACGCAGGCGTTCGATAGCCATACTGGCGCGTTCGCTGGCGGCCAGCATCTCCTGGCAGTGCACCAGATAACGTTCCCCGGCAAAGGTCAGATTGAGCTGGCGGGTGGTACGGTTGATTAAGCGCAGCCCCAGCGCCTGTTCAAGCTGGCTGACGCGCTGGCTGACGCTGGACTTCGGTAATCCCGCGCGCGTAGCCGCCGCCGTGAAACTGCCACACTCTGCGACCAGCGCAAACAGCGCCATATCCTGCAACTGTTTAAACATTATTGTTCACCCCAGACGAACACTTAGTGCGTTATTGTGCAGCTTATCATTAGCCTGCTTATTACCTACACTGAATATCACATCATTAAGGAGAAGTGCTATGACAATCAAAGCGATTGCTATCAATCCAGAAAATCCGCAGAGCTTTATTGAAATCCAGCAGCCGCAGCCCACTCCGGGCGAGTTTGATCTGCTGGTTGAAGTGAAAGCCGCCTCGGTCAACCCGGTGGATACCAAAGTGCATAAGGGTGCGCAGAAAAATGGCTTGCAGCAGCCGCGTATTCTCGGCTGGGATGCCAGCGGCGTGGTGCTGGCGGTAGGTAGTAAGGTCAGCGGCTTTAAAGCGGGTGACGAAGTCTACTACGCCGGGGACATCACTCGCCCCGGCAGCAACGCCAGCCAGCAGCTGGTTGATGCGCGTATCACCGGGCACAAGCCGCGCTCGCTCGACTGGGCGCAGGCTGCGGCTATTCCACTGACCGCGCTTACCGCATGGGAAGGCCTGTTCGACCGCCTGCAGCTTGACCGCGCTGCAGAAGGTAAAACCCTGCTGATCGTCGGCGGTGCCGGTGGCGTTGGATCGCTGGCGATCCCGTTTGCTAAGCTGCACACCAAGGTCAAAGTGATCGCCACCGCCTCGCGCCCGGACTCGGTGCAGTGGTGTAAAGATCGCGGCGCGGACCTGGTGATCAACTATCAGGATATGCCAGCAGAGCTGGAGAAACATGGCCTCAAGCAGGTGGACTATATCTTCTGCCTGAACGATACCGACGGCCACTGGGAAACGATGAGCCAGCTTATCGCGCCGCAGGGGCAAATCTGTACCATCGTTGAGAATGAAAAACCGCTGAGCATGGACCAGCTGAAGCTGAAAAGCGCCGCGCTGCACTTTGAGTTTATGTACACCCGCAGCATGTATAACACCCCGGATATTGCGCGCCAGGGGGAGATCCTCGACGCCACGGCAAAACTGCTGGATGAGGGGAAAGTCACTACCTCACTGAGCCAGACCCTGCACGGCTTAAGCGTCGACACGCTGACCGCGGCCCATAAGCAGGTGCTGGAAGGTCATATGCGCGGCAAGGTTGTGATGGTCTATTAATTCCGACGGGCGGACCTTATTTGGTTCGCCCATGAAACATCTCGCCGTAATATCTTTTTTTATTTTACCCCGCTGGCACTTCCATTTATTTCATCTTGACATAGCTGCTGGTTATTTTATGGTTCAACGGTAATTTAACCCGCACAAGTTTCATATTTAATACTTCATGGATTTTTTCTTTAATTAAGAAAAAAGACGAGGGATCGTTATGCGTAAAATAAAGCAGCTGTTACTGACATTTTGCCTCAGCAGCGGCGTTCAGGCCGCCAGCGCCCCGCCCCACCTGCACTGGCAGAGCGCGGATGGTCAACAGGGCATTGATATTGGCGGCGCGCTGCGCGCCAACTATCGCTATGAAGACTGGAACACCAGCCGCAACCGCCGCCAGCCCCATTTGCGTTTTGATACTTTTCGCATTGATGCCAGCGGCCATGCAGATAATTTCTTTTTTGATTCCGGCTTCTGGTTTCAGGACCAGCGCAAATATGCTATTGACCGCGCCTATATTGGCTACCAAATTAACCGCGACCAGCAGATTCAGATCGGCGCACCGGAGAAACCTTTTGGTTTGGCCCCCTATCCGCAGTTTGGCTGGTCATATGATATTCCGTTTTATCTCGGCTTTGCGGTCAACAGCGGGCTCGGCGCTAAGTATCGCTACCGGGCGAATAACTGGACGTTTGAGGCGGCGTATTTTGCCAAAATGCTGCCTGAGGGGGTGCGCTATGCGCCGGACGTGGGCTATTACGGCGAGCTGAAAGGCACAATATATGGCCCGCACCACCTGCAGCTCAATGAGAAGCGCGATCAGCTTAACCTGCGGCTGGCGCGCGAGGTTGACAGCGGCAGCTGGCACAGCGAGCTGGGCGGCTCGCTGGCGGCCTCGCGCCTGTATAACCACCGCAGCGGCGATAACGGCTCATTCTGGTCGGGCGGGCTGCACGCCACGCTGAACAACGGACCGTGGCAGCTCAGCACCCAGGCGATCCGCTATGCTTACGCGGCGAAGAACCCCAGCGGGGGTGATAAAGATACCATCCTGATGGGAACCAACGGGCTGTCGCCGGCCTATCTGATCCCGGCTAAAGCCACCACTGCAGCGCTGAATATCGCGCGCGATGTTAAAGTCGATTTTGGCCCGATCAGCAAACTGCGCTTTTATGATGATTACAGCGTGCTGTGGAAAGATAAAGGCAGCTGGGATGACTCGCAGATGAACACGCTGGGAATGCAGCTGTTTGCGCTGCCGGTGATGTTCTGGCTGGATTTAACCTGGGCAAAAAACGCCAATCCCTGGGGCGGTGCGCTTAACGCCACCGGCTGGACCAGCACTCAGTCCCCCGGTAGCGGTAAGTGGTATTTCCGCAGCAACGTCAATATTGGCTACTATTTCTGATCGCCCAGCATCTCTTTCACTAACTCGACGCAGCGCAGGAAGCGCTCGTCGTAGTTATCCTGCTCGACGCGCACGTAGCTGATGTTGTTCTCTTCCAGCATCGAGATCAGCAGCGACTGGAACTCTTTACGGTCGACCGAGCTGCCGAGGCTGCGCAGACCATCGGCCACCCAGGGGACGTTGTTTTCCACCAGAATAACCAGGTCGAAGCGATACTCGTCGATCAATGCCTGCACAAACGGGTGCTCGCGCCCTTCATACTTTTTACAAAACGCCTGGGTGGTCACGAAGTCGGTATCGATAAACGCCACTTTATTGGCGTACTTCACCGCAAAATCGATGTACTGCGCCTGGCCGAGGGCGATTTTGTCATAGTCAGAATACTGCAGCGCCATCTCGTCGCCGCCGAGGTGTGAGAAGACGTAATCGCGGCCGAACTCCCACGCACTGGTGGTATTGAAGATATTCGCCAGCTTGTTGACCAGCGTCGATTTGCCGCTCGATTCCCCGCCGAGGATCGCCACGGTGCGCACGAAGAACGGCTTCACTTCGGTCGGAATATATTCCCAGTAGCGGAACGGATCCTGACGGATCTGGCCGCCGCTGATGCTCATAAACGAGCGCTGCGGATCGATGACGATCGTCTCCACCCCGAGCTGCGCGCTGAACTGTTCGGCGTCACCCTCTTCGCTGGTGTAAATGCAGTTGGGCACGATGCCGCGATCGTCCATAAACGCCTGCACCCCTTTGCTCCAGACGTCCCAGCCGTGCGGATACGGCTCCATCCCCTCTTCATTAAACGAATGAATGCGGATGTTCTTCTGATACTTAAAGGTCTGCAGCAGCCAGCGCAGGCGGTCGCTGACCGTCGGCTGCTGCGACATCGCGCTGTCTTCAAACAGCTGGCGATCGCGCGGTTCATCATAGCCCATGATGATGTGCAGCTCGTCAACCTGGCTACAGGCGCGCTGGATCAGGTAGATATGCCCGGTATGCAGCGGATAAAATTTGCCGAACACCACACCGATGGTTTTCTCGCGGCGGGGAAACTCCAGGCCGAGAAAGCGATGCAGCGCCTCCAGCTTTTGCGCGCTGGGGCTTTTGATTTTGGCATTCAGCAGCTGGCTGAGGTAGCCCTTGGTCATGCCGCTGGCGTCCGCCACCTGTTGCAGAGTACAGCCCTGCTGGCGGATCGCGGTTTTCAGGTAATCAAAAGACGACATTTATGCCTCCGGCAATTAGAGATCGTCAAGGATAGAGAGCGCATCGGCCAGCTTTTTCACGCCGTACACTTTCATGTTTTCCGGCAATTTTTTCGGCACGTTGGCGGCAGGTACAATCGCGCGGCGGAATCCGTGCTTGGCCGCTTCAGAAATACGCTCCTGGCCGCTTGGCACCGGACGGATCTCCCCGGCCAGCCCAACCTCGCCAAACACCACCAGATCCTGCGGCAGCGGGCGGTCGCGCAGGCTGGAGACCATCGACAGCATCAGCGCCAGGTCGGCGCTGGTTTCAGTGACTTTCACCCCGCCAACCACGTTAACAAACACGTCCTGATCGGCCATTTGCAGGCCGCCGTGGCGGTGCAGCACCGCCAGCAGAATCGCCAGGCGGTTCTGCTCAAGCCCCACCGCCACGCGACGCGGGTTACCCATCATTGAGTGATCGACCAGCGCCTGGATCTCGACCAGCAGCGGGCGCGTTCCCTCCCACAGCACCATCACCGAGCTGCCGGAAGTCACTTCATCCCCCCGGCTCAGGAAGATCGCCGACGGGTTGCTGACTTCACGCAGCCCCTGCTCGGTCATGGCAAACACGCCCAGCTCATTCACCGCGCCAAAGCGATTTTTATGGCTGCGCAGCGTGCGAAAACGCGTGTCGGCATCGCCATCAAGCAGCACCGAACAGTCGATGCAGTGCTCCAGCACCTTCGGGCCAGCCAGCGAGCCATCTTTCGTCACGTGCCCGACCATCACAATCGCCACGCCTTTGGTTTTGGCGAAGCGCGTGAGGTAGGCGGCGGTTTCGCGCACCTGCGCCACGCTGCCCGGCGAAGACTGGATATCCGCCATGTGCATCACCTGGATCGAGTCGATCACCATCAGCTTCGGCTGCTCCTGCTCGGCGATCAGGCAGATCTGCTCGATGCTGGTTTCCGACAGCATATTCAGATTTTCGCTGGGTAATCCCAGACGATGGGCGCGCATCGCCACCTGCTGCAGCGACTCTTCCCCGGTGACGTACAGGGTTTTCATGCTCTCTGACAGCTTGCACAGAGTCTGCAACAGCAGCGTACTTTTCCCCGCCCCGGGGTTACCGCCAATCAGAATAGCGCTGCCCGGCACCACGCCGCCGCCAAGCACGCGGTCAAACTCTTTAAAACCGGTGCTGAAACGCGGCAGTTCGTCGAGGCTGATCTCCGACAGCTTCTGCACGCGGCTGACGCCCGCACTGCCCGCATAGCCGGAGAGCCGCTCGTTACGCGCCACGGTAGGGGAGGCGGCAAGCCGCATCTCGGTGATGGTGTTCCAGGCATGACAGGCGCTGCACTGCCCCTGCCAGCGAGGATAGTCTGCGCCGCACTCGTTACATACAAAGGCGCGCTTTACCGCTTTGGCCAAATCGTCCCCTTAACGCTCGTCAAAAATCAGGCTGCCGCTCAGAATGCAGAACACGCCCATTAAATCCGCGTGACGGATCGTCACGGCGGTCTGTTCATTCACTTTCGGCTTGGCGTGATAGGCAATACCAAGGCCGGCAATTTTGATCATCGGCAGGTCGTTGGCTCCGTCACCGACGGCCACGGTTTGCTCAGGCGCGATATTGAAGCGCTGAGCCAGCTTCTGCAAGGTGTCGGCTTTATATTGCGCATCGACAATATCGCCCAGCACTTCACCGGTCAGCTTGCCGTCCTCGATCTCCAGCACGTTAGCGGCCACCGCAGAGAGGTGCAGGGTGTCGCGCAGATGCTCAGCGTAGTAGGTGAAGCCGCCGGAAGCGATAGCCACTTCCCAGCCCATCGCCTGCAGCCTGGCCACCAGCGAGGTTAGGCCCGGCATCAGCGGCAGCGTATCGCGTACCGCTTTCAGGATATTGGCATCGGCCCCTTTCAGGGTAGCCACGCGCTGACGCAGGCTGGCGGCAAAGTCCAGCTCGCCGCGCATGGCCCGCTCGGTCACTTCCGCCACCTGCTCGCCGCTGCCGGCCAGTTTGGCAATCTCATCAATGCACTCGATCTCAATCGCGGTGGAGTCCATATCCATCACCAGCAGGCCCGGCGTTTTCAGATGCGGGATCTTGCCCATCGGCGCCACGTCAAACCCGGCGTCATGCGCCAGCCGGGTTGCCAGTGGGGTCAGCGATCCGGCCAGGCGCACGACCTGATAATCTTCCACCACCCACGCGCTGACGATCACCATTGCCGCGCCCAGCTGGCGCTGATATTCGGTCAGGCGCGCTTTGTCGAGTTGGCGTCCATACAGCAGCCAGCCGCTACGGCCAGCGCGGTAGTCCAGCGGCATCACTTCATCACCGCTTAATGAAAGAGGTAACCCCGGCCAGAGAGAGACTTCAGCAGGCAGGTCGCACCAGGTCAGACTATTTGGCATTACAGCTCCTGTAGGGACATTCAACACGCAATTCTGCGCAAAATAATGCAAGAGGCTACCTTGTTACAGCGTGTTCTGGCAACATAAAGCTAAGGACCGGGAGCCGGTTCCTCTACCAAGTCTGAAGGGTCAAGATGGCTAAAGCCAAACTAAAATTTCGCCTGCACCGTACGGTGATCGTGCTGATCTGCCTGACGCTGTTAGTGGTGTTGATGCAGGGTGCTTCCTGGTTCAGTCTTGGGCACCAGATGGCCCGTTCCGAGCAGGTGGAAGAGCTGGCGCATACGCTGACCCGCCAGGTAGCGTGGAATCTGACCCCGCTGATGGAAAACAGCGATGATAACCATCAGAAAATTGTCGACACCCTCGACCAGCTGACGCACGAAAGCCGTATTCTTGATGCTTCAGTGTATGACGATGAAGGCAGCCTCATCGCCCACAGTGGTGAAAACATCAACGTGCGCGATCGCCTGGCGCTCGACGGCCAGCGTGCCGGTAGCTATTTTAACCATCAGATTGTTGAGCCGCTGGCGACAAAGGAGGGTCCGCGCGGCTCCCTGCGCGTTACGCTGGATACCCACGTGCTGGTGACGGAATCCAAGCAGGTGGATAACACCACCAACATTCTGCGCCTGATGATGCTGCTGGCGCTGGCTATCGGGATTATCCTGACCCGCACCCTGCTGCGCGCGCGCCGTACGCGCTGGCAGCAGTCGCCATTCCTGCTCACCGCCAATAACCCGGTAAAAGAGGATGACGACGAGGACGAAAAACCGGAAGAGACCCCGCGCTGATCCCCCCGGCAAATAGAGCTATTCACCAGGAATAGCTCTTGCTGACCTGTACGTTAATCCCTATCCCACGCATGTTAGGCTTTCACCCGCGCATCACGCGCTTTCTGACTGTCACGGATCGGGGAACATAAAATGAAACGGAATCAACTCGCCCTCTTATTCACCGCTATTCTCAGTTTTTCCGCCGTCGCGGCGAAGACAGACTCGATTGCCGTTATTGCCACACAGCAGGAGATAGGGTCAATTTCCACCGGCGCGAAACAGGTATTCACCAAACGTTTTGAAGTGACTCTGGCGAATTTATCCGATAAGGCTATCAACCTGAAGAACCTTTGTCTGACTGCCCTCTCTCCAGATGGTAAACGTTTTAAGCTCGATACGGTTGATGACGCTTTGCTGAGCGGCCAGCTGCCCGCGCAGGGCAACCACAAGGGGCTGGCGATCTTCTCCGCTGATGATGCCAGCGTCTATCAGGCGGTCATCGTCAAAATCAGCGACAGCTGCCAGTAGCGCAGTCAAACGGCCTGCAGATTCTCTGCAAGCCGCCTTAGGAGTGGATACTTCAATAGATAATTCAGGTAGAAGCGCGGCGCAGCGGCACCGTGCCCGCGGCGTCAGATGCTCAGGCAAATCTTGCCGAAGTGCTGATTCGATTCCTGATAGCGGAAGGCATCCACCATTTCGCTGAGGTCAAACTGGCGGTCAATCACCGGGCGTAGCGGGCTGGCATCCAGCGCACGGATCATCGCCAGCTGCTGGCTGCGGTTGCCCACCAGCACACCCTGCAGACGCAGCTGCTTCAGCAGCACGTTAATCACCGGCAGCTCGCCCGCCATGCCGGTAAGAATGCCGATCATCGCAATATGGCCGCCAATCCGTGCGGCGATCAGCGACTGCTCCAGCGTCGACGGCCCGCCCACTTCGATAACATGGTCAACACCCCGCCCGCGCGTCAGCTGCTGAACCTTTTCGCCCCAGTTAGCGTGCTTGCGATAGTTGATGACGTGATCCGCGCCCAGGTCGAGCAGCTTCTGCAGTTTACTGTCGCTGGAGGAGGTCGCAATCACCGTCGCGCCCGCCAGTTTTGCCAGCTGCAGCGCAAAAATTGACACGCCGCCAGTGCCCTGCACCAGCACGCTGTCGCCGGGTTTCAGCTGCCCGTCAACCATCAGCGCACGCCAGGCGGTCAGTCCGGCGGTGGTCAGGGTTGAGGCCTGAGCGTGGCTCCAGCCTTTGGGGGCACGGGTAAAGGCATTGACGCGCGCGGTCACCACGCTGCGCGCATAGCCGTCGATACCGTCACCCGGCGTATTCATAAAGCTCGATTCCGCCGAGTCGCCATCCAGCCAGTCAGGGAAGAAGGTGCTGACCACCGCATCACCCACGGCAAACTCGCTGACGTCCGGGCCAACGGCGATCACCTCTCCGGCACCGTCGGCCATCGGGATACGTTTTTCCGCAGGGGGCATAATGCCGCAGACCACCGCGTAATCATGGAAGTTAAGGGAGCTGGCGTGCAGGCGCACGGTAATTTCGCCGCTTTTGGGGGCGGCAGCCGGGCTTTCGCCGGGAAAGACATGGTCAAAGCCGCCACCGGCATTGACGAACATCGCGCGTGAATTCATAACGTTCTCCCTGTTCATCGATCGCAAACACGCGACCTTTCCTTTAATTGTAGGGGCAAACCGGGTCGACCGGAAAAACGGTCGACCCCTACCCTATTGGGTAACACCGAAGTCCCAGGGGCTGACCCTCTTTTTTGGTCAGCCTGAATAAAAACGGTCGCCCCCTACCCTATTGGGTAACACCGAAGTCCCAGGGGCTGACCCCCTTTTTCGGTCAGCCTGAATAAAAACGGTCGCCCCCTACCCTATTGGGTAACACCGAAGTCGTAGGGGCTGACCCTCTTTTTCGGTCAGCCCGTCGGTCCGGGGTTACTCTTTGTCACCCAGCAGGACGGACTCCAGCGCGATCTCGATCATTTCGCTGAAGGTGGTCTGACGCTCGGCGGCGGTGGTCTGCTCGCCGGAGCGGATATGGTCAGACACGGTGCAGATCGCCAGCGCTTTCGCGCCGAACTCTGCCGCCACGCCGTAGATACCCGCGGCTTCCATCTCCACGCCGAGAATGCCGTACTTCTCCATCACGTCGAACATCTGCGGGTCCGGGGTGTAGAACAGATCCGCCGAGAAGATGTTACCCACGCGGGCATCCACACCCAGCGCTTTAGCCGCATCAACCGCGTTGCGCACCATGTCGAAATCGGCAATCGCCGCGAAATCATGGTCTTTGAAGCGCATACGGTTCACTTTGGAGTCGGTGCTGGCACCCATGCCAATCACCACGTCACGCAGTTTCACATCACTGCGCACCGCACCGCAGGAACCGACGCGGATGATTTTTTTCACGCCGAAATCGGTAATCAGCTCTTTCGCATAGATGGAGCAGGATGGAATACCCATACCGTGGCCCATCACTGAAATCTTACGGCCTTTATAGGTGCCGGTATAACCCAGCATGCCGCGCACGTTGTTCACTTCGACCGCGTCCTGCAGGAAGGTTTCCGCGATGTGCTTAGCGCGCAGCGGGTCGCCCGGCATCAGTACCACGTCAGCGAAATCACCCATCTCAGCGTTAATATGAGGCGTAGCCATGTTAAATCCTTAATCTTATTAAATGGGGTTTAAAGAATACTTTTACCGTATTCCATCGGCGACAGGCCAAAATAGCTGGCAACCGTCTGACCAATGTCGGCGAAGGTGTCGCGATAGCCGTAATCGCCCGGTTTCACGCCTGGGCCGTAGATCAGCACCGGGATATGCTCGCGGGTGTGCTCGGTGCCGCGCCAGCTTGGGTCACAGCCATGGTCGGCGGTGAGGATCAGAATATCGCCCTCTTTAACCAGCGCCATCAGCTCCGGCAGGCGGCGGTCAAACAGCTCGAGACCACCGGCATAGCCAGGGATATCGCGGCGATGCCCCCACGTTGAGTCGAAATCAACGAAGTTGGTGAACACAATACTGTTATCCGGGGCAATTTTCATCTCTTCAACGGTAGCGTCAAACAGCGCGTCCAGCCCGGTGGCTTTCACCTTTTTGGTGATGCCAACGTGGGCGTAGATATCCGCGATTTTGCCGACGGAGATCACTTCCCCACCCTGCTCGTCCACCAGTTTTTTCAGGATGGTCGGGGCCGGAGGCTCCACCGCCAGGTCATGACGATTCCCGGTGCGCTCAAAGCTGCCCGGCTTATCACCAACAAACGGACGGGCGATCACGCGGCCGATATTGTAACCGCCTTCGGTCAGCGCTTCGCGCGCTATTTCGCACAGCTCATACAGACGGTCAAGGCCGAAGGTCTCTTCATGGCAGGCAATCTGGAATACCGAGTCGGCGGAAGTATAGAAAATCGGCTTGCCGGTTTTCATATGCTCTTCGCCGAGCTGGTCGAGGATCACCGTACCGGAGGAGTGGCAGTTGCCGAGATAACCCGGCAGGTTGGCTTTTTCCACCAGCAGGTCGAGCAGCTCCTGCGGGAAGCTGTTCTCCACGTCGCTGAAATAGCCCCAGTCAAACAGCACCGGCACCCCGGCGATTTCCCAGTGGCCGGACGGCGTATCTTTCCCGGAGGAGAGCTCGCTGGCGTAGGCATAAGCGCCAATAATTTCGGCCTCTTTGTCCAGCCCCGGCGGGAATTTCCCGGTTGAGGCCTCTGCCGCTTTGCCCAACCCTAAGGCGGTCAGATTCGGCAGATGGAGTGGGCCCTTACGCCCTTTGTCTGCTTCACCCCTGAAGCACGCCTCGGCGATATGGCCGAGCGTATCCGAGCCTTCATCACCGAACTTGTCGGCGTCTTTACTGGAGCCGATTCCAAAGGAATCGAGCACCATGATAAATGCACGTTTCATCCTGGTCTCCTGCGCGATTGTCGCGATAGGCATTAAAAAAATGCGATCAGAACAGAATACTCGTAATACCCGTCATCCTTCAAGCTGCAGATGCGTTGGCTTCCCCCGCTCACCCCAGTCACATAGTTGTCTATGCTCCGGGGACTCGCGGGCTTGCCGCCTTCCTGCAGCCCGAAATATTTAGGGTAACTCAGGAGATTCTGCGATAGATAACCGGCGTTACCTGCGGCTGTTCACTGCCCACCGCCACCGCGCGCTTCACGGCGGCGGCGGCTTCCTGCCAGCTGGCTTCCGTCGCCGCGTGGATCACTGCCAGCGGGCGCTGCGCATCAACGCTGTCGCCCAGCTGCGCCATCTCGCTGAAGCCAACGCTGTAATCAATGCTGTCGCTGGCACGACGACGCCCGCCGCCCATCGATACCACGGCCATTCCCAGCGCGCGCGTATCCATGGCACCGACGATCCCCGGCCGGTCGGCATACACCGCTTTGCTCAGCATCGGCGCGGGCAGGTAGTGGTCCATCCGCTCGATAAAGTCCAGCGGACCTTTTTGCGCCGCCACCATGCGGCCGAAGACTTCGGCGGCACGGCCATTGTCCAGCACCGCCTGCAGCTTCGCCTGCGCCTCCTGCGCCGTTGCGGCCAGGCCGCCGGAGATCAGCATTTCGCTGCACAGCGCCATCGTCACCTCCAGCAGGCGCGGGTTGCGGTAAGCCCCGGTGAGGAACTGCACCGCTTCGCGCACTTCCAGCGCATTGCCGGCGCTGGAGGCCAGCACCTGGTTCATATCGGTCAGCAGCGCGGTGGTTTTGCAACCCGCGCCGTTGGCCACGCCGACTATCGCCTGCGCCAGCGATTCCGACAGTTCATAGGTCGGCATAAACGCGCCGGACCCCACTTTCACATCCATCACCAGTGCATCCAGCCCTTCAGCCAGTTTTTTCGCGAGGATCGAGGCGGTAATCAGCGGAATAGAGTCGACGGTCGCGGTGATATCGCGCGTGGCGTAGAAGCGTTTATCCGCCGGCGCCAGCGAGTTAGTCTGGCCGATAATCGCCACGCCAACGTCTTTAATAATCTGACGGAAGCGGTCATCTTCCGGGAAAATGTCAAAACCGGGGATCGCTTCCAGCTTGTCCAGCGTGCCGCCGGTGTGCCCCAGGCCGCGCCCGGAGATCATCGGCACGTAGCCGCCGCAGGCCGCCACCATCGGGCCCAGCATCAGCGAGGTCACGTCGCCGACGCCGCCGGTGGAGTGCTTATCCACCACCGGGCCATTGAGGTTCAGCGCCTTCCAGTTCAGTACCGAACCAGAATCACGCATCGCCATGGTCAGCGCCACGCGCTCCGGCAGCGACATATCGTGGAAGTAGATGGTCATTGCCAGCGCGGCAATCTGCCCTTCTGACACGGTGTTGTCGCGCACGCCGTTAATAAAGAAGCGGATCTCTTCTTCACTCAGCGCCTGACCATCACGTTTTTTACGAATAATTTCTTGTGGCAGGAACACGCTAACCCCCGGTATTTAAGTTGAAAATCGAACAACGGATTTACGGGCCGGGCATGCCCGGCCCCTGCGGGTAAACAGCACGTTTGCCTGTGCCGCCGTCTCGCATCGGCATGCCCGACGGCGGCGAGTTATGCACCGTCGTAGGGGTCAGGCATGCCTGACCCGCATGCCGGAATTAATATTTGCTGTCGCTGGTTGCACCGCTGTGCCCTGCCGCATTCAGCAGGCTGGCTAACAGGCTGGAAGCGCCAAAGCGGAAATGGCGCGCATCGGCCCACTCCGCCCCCAGGATGTCATCGGCCAGCTTGAGGTAGATCGCCGCATCGTCAGCGGTGCGCACGCCGCCAGCAGGCTTAAAGCCCACCTGCTGCTTCACGCCCTGCTCGGCAATCACGCGCATCATAATCTCTGCGACTTCTGGCGTTGCATTAACCGGCACTTTACCGGTCGAGGTTTTGATAAAGTCCGCACCCGCTTTGATGGCAATTTCGGAGGCTTTACGGATCAGCGCTTCCTCTTTCAGCTCACCGGTTTCAATAATCACTTTTAACAGCACGTTTGCCGCAGAGCAGGCATCTTTACAGGCTTTTACCAGCTCGAAGCCGACGGTTTCATTACCGGCAATCAGCGCACGGTACGGGAATACCACGTCCACTTCGTCCGCGCCGTAAGCGATAGCAGCACGGGTTTCCGCCAGCGCGATATCAATATCGTCGTTGCCGTGTGGGAAGTTGGTGACGGTAGCGATGCGGATATCCGGGGTGCCCTGCTCGCGCAGCGTTTTACGCGCAATCGGAATAAAGCGCGGGTAGATGCAGATGGCGGCGGTGTTTCCGGCCGGGGATTTCGCCTGATGGCACAGCGCGATCACTTTCGCATCGGTGTCATCGTCGTTCAGGGTGGTGAGATCCATCAGCTGCAGCGCGCGCAGCGCCAGAGTTTTTACATCGGACATGGTTGTCTCCAGACAATTTAGCAGCAGGCACGGTCAGCGCACCTGATAATGTTAAAATTATAACAGCCCGTGGCGAGCTATTTTGCGTGTAGTTTCACATTAAAAAGATGACAGTTGCACCATTATTGCATGAATAGTGACACCCATCACAATTTAACCGCATGGCGCCCTAAGCGGCACGCAATAACGCAGCCACAGCCAGCCAGAAGAAAATGTTATAATTATAACATTTCATCTTCAAGCCAAAACAGGTCTCTCAGAAGTGTAGCCCGTGCTTCACAGGCCAAAGAGCGTGCGGGTGTTTTGGCGCAGGGTTTCAGCAATTAGCTCAGGGGATTCGGGGCGCAGTTCACACAGGGCCTGCCACACCTCTTTTACCCGTTCCGGGCGGTTGGGCTGGCCCTGAAAGCCCTGCAGCGGCATATCGGGGGAGTCGGTTTCCAGCAGCAGCGAAGAGAGCGGCAGGCGGGCAAGGGTATTGCGGGTTTTGCTGGCGCGCTCATAGGTGATGGTGCCACCGACGCCAATGGAATATCCGGCGCGAATGAAGGCCAGCGCCTGCTGTTCGCTGCCGGCAAAGCCATGCACCACGCCACGGCGCGGCAGCGCAATGCGCCGCAGGTGCAGCGCCAGCTTGTCATGAGTGCGGCGTGAATGGAGGATCACCGGCAGATCGTAGTCACGCGCCAGCCGCAGCTGCGCATCCAGCAGCGCCTGCTGGCGTTCAAACTGCGGATTGTCGATAAACAGATCGAGGCCGATCTCCCCAATCGCCACCAGCTTTGGCGGGCGTGCTTTTAAATGCTGCTCCAGCGCTGCCAGCTGCGGCTCACCGTGTTCGGCAATCGCCATCGGGTGCATGCCCAGCGCGGCATAGACAGCGTCATGCTGCTTTGCCAGCGCCAGCACGCCGGCAAAGCGCTGCGCCGACACGCCCACCGCAATGATCTTCTCCACCCCGGCAGCGGCGGCACGCGCCAGGCTGGCGGCCTCGTCACCGACAAACGGCGGAAAATCAAAGTGACAGTGGGTATCGACAAAACGCATTGTCATGCCAGCGATCCTTTATCGTAATCGGTTTCATTACCCACCAGCGGGTCGACAATAATCCCCTGGCGATCAGGCTCATTCGCCACCGGCGCAGGTGGCACCACGATATGACGACGCACCACGCTGTCACCGCCATTCAGCCACTGGCCGACGGTGGCGAGGAAGTAACGCCCGCAGCGGCGGCCCAGATGATAATCTTTATTCAGTGAGGCGACCCGGCTGCCGAGCGCCATACTGGCGAGCGGGCGCGGCGGGTAGATCTCAATAATGCGCAGATTATCCGGCGGGTTATCGATAAAGCTCTGAATTTGGTGATAGCTCTCTTCGTGCACCTGCATAATGTTGATCAGCGGCTGCAAAGCGCCCTCACTCAGCCAGCGCTCCACGCGCTTCAGCCACTGCGGAGTATAGGTCATCTGAGAGGGGACCGTGCGGATCACCACAATGGTATCTGCCCCGCGCCGCGCCGCTTCACGCACCGGGATCGCATCACGGATACCGCCGTCCAGATAGCTGACGCCCGCCAGATCCACCCCGGGGCGATAAAAACCGGGAATAGCGCTGGAGGCTTTAATAATATCGTGCCAGTTATCCGCCGTCGGCGCGAAGTAGCTTGGGGTGTAGTCGTCGCTACGGCAGGCGCACATATAAAATTCGCGCCCGTCAGCAAACATTTTTTCGGCAGCGCTGAGCGCCAGCGGGAACTCAGAACGGGTAATATCCACCAGCCAGTCGAGATCGATCAAGTGACCACCGCGCACAAAGCGCATCGGGTCAAAAAACAGTTTACTGGTGGTGTAGCGGGTGATGACGCGCCGCGCGTAGCCGGGCTGTGCGCAGACGAAAGCGGAAAGGTTTTGTGCCCCGGCGGAGGTGCCGAGCATCAGGTCGAAAGGATTGAAGTGAGCACGCTGAAACTCATCCAGCACTCCCGCGGTAAAGATACCGCGCTGCCCACCCCCTTCGCACACCAGAGCAATTCTGCCCGGGGTGAAAGGTTTTAACGCCAGCGGCTCAATATTGCCGAGGGTTATCGGGATGCGTATGCCCAAGCCAGGTATCCTCTCAGATGAAAAAGAGAGGATACCTGTTATCAGTCAAATCTGTGAGGCGCTTCTTGCTCTCAGATGTAACGTTTGGAAACTAGAGTTTTTTACGACCGGTAAACAGGCTGACCAGGAAGATAATGATACCGACAACGAAGACAATTTTTGCTGCCCATGCTGCTGTACCAGCCAGACCACCAAACCCTAACGCAGCTGCAATCAGTGCGATAATCAGGAAGATAATACCCCAACGAAACATAAGCCTCTCCTTACCAGTAGTGTATTCAAACTGTTTTTATCATTCAGCTCACGGCTTGTGGCTGAACGTTATTCTTTGCAGGTCTGACAGTGGTGGCCCCCGCAGAGCGAAGGCCGCCGGGTAATTACGATTTAACCACTAAATCGTTTTTAACACTTTTCACGCCATCAATGGCCTTGGCAATACCTTCAGCGCGTTCTGACTGCGCCTGCGTTTTCACCGTACCGGACAGCTGCACCACGCCATTGGTGGTTTCCACTTTCACATTACGTGACGGTACGATGTCATCTGCTAACAGTTTAGCTTTAATTTCAGAGGTTGTTGCCGTATCTCCAGCGTAACCTTTCATTGTCTGCTTAGTGCTGTCTTTTACGTGTAGTTTGTCGCTAACCGATTTCACGCCTTCAACTTTACCCGCGACCGCTACAGCCTTCTCGGCCTGGTCCTGGGAAGTCACGAAGCCGTTCAGAGTGACAACGCCACTGTGGGTTTCGACAGAAATATCGGTACTTTTAATCGCTTCGTCATCGACCAGGGCTGCTTTCACCTTCGCCGTTACGCCGCTGTCGTCCATGTAGCCACCGACTTTTTTCATTGAGCTATCGATTTTCGAACCCGCGCTGTCGGCGGTAGACTCCGCTTTCCCCGTCATAGTGTCCGCTGCCATCGCAGAGCCACCAGCCAGTACCGAACCTACCATTACCGCCATCAGAGTTTTTGCAATCTTAGTGTTGATCATCGATTCGTTCCTTTTGATTAGTACCACTCACAACGGTGAGCTTTTCAGCCACAAACGGCGTGGCTGTAGTTGTCGGCCAGATGGAGCTTAGCCCGTGAACGTTGCAGCAACCGCGCCGCATATTTTGCGTCCTGTAGAAATCAATATAGACGGTAATCAGGATTTCACCGGGGATAGTGGTTGAATTGATGGATAAAGCAGCAGAAAAGAGAGTGTTTAGGAGGAGTCTGTAAGATTATAGGGGCCGATCTTTTTTTTCGATCGGCCCTAAGAAGATTAATGCTCGCGGGTTTTACGGAACACCACGTCAGGATAACGCTCCTGGGTAATGTTGAGGTTCACCATGGTTGGCGCGATGTAGGTCAGGTTATCGCCGCCGTCGAGCGCCAGGTTAACTTCATTCTTACGCTGGAACTCATCAAACTTCTTCGCGTCGCTGCACTCTACCCAGCGGGCGGTAGAGACGTTAATCGCTTCGTAGATCGCTTCCACGTTGTATTCGCTTTTCAGGCGCGCAACCACCACGTCGAACTGCAGGACACCCACCGCGCCCACGATCAGATCGTTGTTGTGGACCGGGCGGAAAACCTGCACGGCGCCCTCTTCCGACAGCTGCACCAGCCCTTTCAGCAGCTGTTTCTGCTTCAGCGGGTCGCGCAGGCGAATGCGGCGGAACAGCTCAGGGGCGAAGTTCGGAATACCGGTGAACTTCATGTTCTCACCCTGGGTAAAGGTGTCGCCGATCTGGATGGTGCCGTGGTTGTGCAGGCCAATAATATCGCCCGGATAGGCCTCTTCCACGTGCGAACGGTCACCGGCCATAAAGGTCAGCGCGTCGGCGATGGTGACATCTTTACCGGTGCGCACCTGGCGCAGCTTCATGCCTTTTTCATATTTACCGGACACCACGCGCATAAATGCCACGCGGTCGCGGTGTTTCGGGTCCATATTGGCCTGAATCTTAAACACGAAGCCGGTAAATTTCTCATCGGCAGCGGTGACGGTGCGCAGATCGGTATCGCGCGGCATCGGCGATGGCGCCCACTCAACCAGCCCGTCGAGCATATGGTCAACGCCAAAGTTACCCAGCGCAGTCCCGAAGAACACCGGGGTCAGCTGGCCTGCCAGGAACAGCTCGCGGTCAAACTCGTGCGATGCGCCCTGCACCAGCTCCAGCTCGTCGCGCAGCTGACCGGCGAGATCTTCACCGATGGCGGCGTCCAGCTCCGGGTTATCCAGCCCTTTAACCACGCGCACTTCCTGAATGGTATGACCCTTACCGGTCTGGTACAGGTAGGTTTCATTTTTATACAGGTGGTAAACGCCCTTAAACAGCTTGCCGCAGCCGATTGGCCAGGTGATTGGCGCACAGGCGATTTTCAGCTCGCTCTCAACTTCGTCCATCACTTCCATTGGGTCGCGGATGTCACGGTCGAGCTTGTTCATAAAGGTCAGGATCGGCGTGTCGCGCAGACGGGTCACTTCCATCAGCTTACGGGTACGATCCTCAACGCCTTTCGCGGCGTCGATCACCATCAGACAGCAGTCAACCGCCGTCAGAGTACGGTAAGTATCTTCGGAGAAGTCTTCGTGCCCCGGGGTGTCCAGCAGGTTGACCAGGCTATCGCGATAGGGGAACTGCATCACCGAGGTAGTAATGGAGATACCACGCTGTTTTTCCATCTCCATCCAGTCGGACTTGGCGTGCTGGTTGGAGCCGCGGCCTTTTACCGTACCGGCGGTCTGGATCGCCTGTCCGAACAGCAGCACTTTTTCAGTGATGGTGGTTTTACCGGCATCCGGGTGCGAGATGATGGCAAAAGTGCGGCGGCGAGCCACCTCTTGCATAAAGGGTGCATTTGACATGAAAATTCTTCTACAGATGATGAATCATTAATGGCCGGCATTTTCGCCGATCCCGGCGTGAGAAACAATGAACAACGGCGCTTATTCAGCCGAATGGCCGACAAACGCCGTAAACAGCGGTCAGGACGGTCTTATCGCAGCCGATCGTTCGGCCTCGCACTCGGCCCGAATGCAGCAGCCTGCCAGATGATCGTTCACCAGCCCGAGCGCCTGCATCAGCGAGTAGGTCGCCACCGGCCCCACCCACGTCCAGCCGCGTTTTTTTAGCGCTTTTGACATCGCCTGCGCTTCCGGGCAGGTTTTCACCGTCTGCCAGTACGCCAGGTCAACCTGCGCCGGGCGCTGGTCCGCCGCAGGCTCAAACTGCCAGAACCACGCCGCCAGCGAACCCGCTTCGTCCACCAGCTCGATGGCACGCTGCGCGTTATTAATGGTCGAGAGGATTTTAGCGCGGTTGCGCACGATGCCCTTATCCGCCATTAGCCGGGCGATATCCTCATCGTCGAAGCGCGCTACCTGGCGAAAATCAAAACCGGCAAACGCCCGGCGGAAGTTATCGCGCTTGTTATAAATCATCTTCCACGACATGCCGGAGAGAAATCCTTCCAGGCACACTTTTTCAAACAGCAGGATGTCATCCACCACCACCCGCCCCCACTCGCTATCGTGGTAATGCGGCATGGCAGGCTGCCAGGCACAGCAGGTGCGCCCGTCTGCGCTTAGGGTCAGCCCTGAAGCGGCAAGATCCACGTTATCCATTTAACGCTCTCCTTGTTTAACAGTGCTCTTTGAGGGTAAACGCCAACGCGCACGCAATGCTATACCTAATCGCATAATCCAACCTGTTCAACTACGTTTACTCCATTCCCACTTAACAAGGCCGTGTAAATTATGAGCGATAAAGAGTATCAGCCAGCAAAAGTCTGGAGCGAAAACAAAGCCCTCGGCGGCACCTGGGGCAGCATCAACCGCCCGACTGCCGGAGCGCGCTTTGACGCCGAACTGCCGGTCGGCAAGCACCCGCTACAGCTCTATTCGATGGGCACGCCGAACGGCCAGAAGGTGACTATCCTGCTGGAAGAGCTGCTGGCGTTAAACGTGCAGGGTGCGGAGTATGACGCGCACCTGATCCGCATCGGCGACAGCGACCAGTTCTCCTCCGGTTTCGTTGCGCTGAACCCGAACTCGAAAATCCCGGCGCTGCTCGACACCACCACCATTCCCGGTACCCGCGTATTTGAGTCCGGCGCTATCCTGCTTTACCTCGCCGAGAAGTTTGGCCACTTCCTGCCGAAAGACCCGGCAGCGCGCACCGAAACGCTGAACTGGCTGTTCTGGCTGCAGGGCGCTGCGCCTTACCTGGGCGGTGGCTTTGGCCACTTCTACACCTATGCACCGGTGAAAATCGAATACGCTATCGACCGCTTCACCATGGAAGCCAAGCGACAGCTCGACCTGCTCGACCAGCAGCTGGCGAAGCATCGTTATATTGCCGGGGATGATTACACGATTGCCGATATGGCGGTGTGGCCGTGGTACGGCGCGCTGGTGAAGGGGCTGATGTATGAGGCGGCGGAGTTTATTGATGCAGCATCGTACAAAAATCTGCTGCGCTGGACCGACGAAGTGGCAGCCCGCCCGGCGGTGAAACGCGGCCGCGTGGTTAACCGCACCTGGGGCCCGGAGAACGAGCAGCTGGCGGAGCGCCACGACGCGCAGGACTTTGCTAAGCTGGGGCTGTAAGAGCGGCAGAGGGCGGCCTGAGCCAGGCCGCCCAATCCCATCGGCATTTTGCCTTAAGCCTCACGGAGAGATACCGGCCGTGCCGTATAGAGTGGGATGTCGTGCTCACCGATAAGATGATTAATCAATGACTTTTATTTTAAGCGGCCTGACTTTGCTATATAACCACAGCCCGATAAAAGCCAGGGTACCAAAAATAGCAGTAAATCCCACCGTGATGAGCAGGCCACTAAACAGAGAAACAGGTAATGCAGCAATACCCGTAATGAGTTTATCGTTAAATTTCACCACGCCTGCACCGAATATACCGGCTATGCCAATGATGGTGGACAATACCATTATTGACACCCCAAAGCCTATCAGCATCAGTTTGTATATTACCAGGCTACTGATTTTTTTATCGTTCATTAGCTATCCTTATTGCTATAGTTGAAGAAACACCTGCGTAAATTTAATCACACTATCCTACTTTGGCATAATCTTCCTGCTTTAGCATCCATTCACTTTGAGATAATCAAAGCTCTAGTATATTTGACTGAAGCAAAGGACTTACCGTATCACCCTCATTACACACACGTTCTATTTTGAATGTGGGAATTGGGTAGTCACTATCACTTTGCGACACAGCATTTTTAACATATAATTTAATTGAAACATATTCACCCTGGCCATCAATGTCGATAACTGGCCATTTTTTATCTTTGCATGAAGACCAATCTCTCAACTCATTTCCAGGAATTACAGATACCTGCTTAAACTCATTTTTAAATTTATAAAACCCAGAATAATTTGTATATTCGCCTAACAAGGCTACAGTATCCAAATCAGAAGCTGAATTAATATAGTATACCCATGGCGTATGCCCCCAACTAAGGATCATCAAACCTTCATCAAATAATTCATTCGCTAATTCAGTTGTTGTAAACTCTTCGACAAGATCGTTTGATGCATCTTTCATAGAGACATAGCGATCAAACATTTCTATATCAACAATTGCAAACCCTAAAGTACCGTAAGCGTCAAACACCTGCCGATGTTGTTTGCCAACCTTTTTTGAACGACTATCATCAGAATAAATGACATATAAATTTAATACTTTAGACATTTCGACAAGATCTTTCTTTGTTTCAGGAACAACGCCTGTGGCTACGTAGGGTATGTCTACTGCGCTACAGATCAAAGGGGTCTTGTTTGAGCCATTATTTAGCAAGATCGATTCATCGAGGAAGTTATTTATTATATTATTAGTAGTTTTTATTTCTAACCTAAATGCTGAACTGATAATACCCACATCAAAAAAACAAGGATTTTCTTTCAGAGATACCAAGCTCTGACTAATACACCCGACGTCTTCAATATTGACTATAACCTTACCTTTAAAACCATCAGGAATAAATTTTTTTAGATCAACACTAGCTTCATCACTTCCTTCTGGAATTAATTTTAAATTTTCGATTGAAGCTGCGCTGTCTACTGCATAAACTGTTCTGGCACTCATCACCTACCTCCACATCTAATTTTCTTCGCCCATTTTTTGGTTACATCCCAAGCCTCAGAAGCAGTTACATTCTTAGCTAATAACTCACCTTTGTTTCCAGAGGATGTTATTAAATGCACATCTCCTCTAATTTTTTTCAGCTCGGGATTATTGTAATGCGTTTCGAGGGATTTTATCCACTGTTCTTTAGACATGCCCGATTTAATAACCGCAGATGGTTTAACTAAGGGCTTAGTTTTTGTTCCAATGCCATTATAGCCATGCATTGCACTATGCTCGATGTTAGTCCATTGGTTTTCATCCCAATACATTGCGGGAACACCTGTTTGAGAATTAAACGGTGCAATATCTAGATGAGTTGCTACCTCATGAGGGACCATATGATGGCCTTGATTTACTGGATTACTCAGTGGCATTAAGCCAAGAGGATCTATGATAGTCAGCGGGTCCGGCACATAAGCATAGGTATTCAGCCCCCCCGCCAGCCCTATCGGGTCCAGCTGGGTAAATCTTCCTGCCACCGGGTCGTAGTAGCGGAATAAATTGTAGTGAAGCCCGGTCTCCGCGTCAAAATACTGCCCCTGAAAGCGCAGGTTCTGCTTGAGCCCGCGCGGGCTGCTCTCGCGCTCCGTTTCCCCCCAGGTGGAGAAACTCCCCTGCCACACCACCTCGCCATACTGGTCGGTCATGCGCTCCGGCAGGCCGTTCAGCTCGCTGTGATACCAGTACGTTTCGCTGCTCTCGCCCACGCTGTCCACCCGCGCCAGCGGCTCCCAGCCGCCCTCCGCATAGATATACTGCGTGCTGCGCGCAGGCTGACGGCTGCTCTGCTCGCCGACCATCTGCAGGCCGGTCCAGTGGAAAGTGACAATCTCGGCATCATCCGGTGACTCGCCGTGGCGATGCAGGATCTTCTGCGTACGCCGCCCCAGCAGGTCGTAGCGGTAGGCCACCCGGCTGAACTCGCGGTGGCCGCTCAGGGTCACCTCCGACACGCGGTGCTCGTCGTCCCAGGCGAAATGCTGCTCCACGCCGTCGCGCGCGGCGCGGCGCCACGTCAGGCGGCCAAAGCCGTCATACTGCCAGCGCGCCCCCTTCAGCCGCTGCAGCAGGTTGTGCCACACCACCTGCCCCGGTGCATCGGTGCGGTTGCCCGCCGGGTCGTAGTGGAAGCGCTCCTCCTGCTGCGGGCGCAGCCTGCGCGTCACCTGCCCTTCGGCATCGTAGCCAAAGCGCTGCTGCGCAAACGGCGCTTCGCCGTCGGCGCTGACGCCGTTAATCAGCGTCTGCTGCGCCACCTGGTCAAGCCGGTCCCACTGATAGCGGCGTTCCAGCACCGGGCTGCGCCGCATCACAATGCGCCCGACGCGGTCATAGCGCGTCTCCAGGCTCAGCGCGCCCTGGCTGCGCACGATCTCGCGATGCAGCGCGTCGCGCTGATAAGCCGTAATTTCCTGGTTCTGCCCGGCGTGCTGCAGGTTGAGCTGCAGCAGGTGCCCGCTGCCGTAACGCAGGAAATTCAGCGCCCGACCATCGGGGCGGCTGCTCTGGCTGAGGTTGCCCAGCGCATCATACTGATACTGCCACAGGCCGCCGTGATTCTCCTCGCTCAGCAGGTTGCCGAGCGCGTCGCGGGTAAAGTTCAGCTCTTCCGCCCACGCTACCGCCTGGCCCGCAGACTGCGCCTGCTGCCACTGTGCCAGCGCCACTTTGCGCAGCGTGATGCCACGCGGCTGATACCGGTACTCGGTGCGGTGCTCCGCCGTCTGCCGGGCGGTGATGCGGCCCAGCGCGTCATACTCCATCTTTGTGCTGTGTGCGGCCAGTGCTTCGCCCGCCTGCAGCAGCGGCTGCTGGGTTATCTCAACCACCTGGCCCTGCTGGTCATAGCGATAGCGCTTACGCCGCCCGGCGTAGTCAGTCTGCGCCAGCAGGCGATCGCCGCTGTCGTACTCAAACTGCCAGCGGTCGCTGTTGGCGTTGATCAATCCGGTCATGCGGCCAAAGCGATCGTACTGGTAACGGGTGACGTGCCCGGCGGGGCTGATCTCGCTGACAATCTGCCCGCGCACGTTGCGTTTTACCTTACGCTCGCTGAAGCCGTCAATATTCTCGCCGGTCAGTAGCCCGGCGGCATCGTACTCGTAAAGCGTCTCGCGCCCGTCCGGGCGGATCAACCGCTGCAAACGGCCCGCCGCGCTCCAGCGGTAGCGCGTGCAGTTACCGGCAGCGTCGGTGTGCGCTGCCAGCCGTCCGGCGGCATCATACTGGTTATGGCTCTGGTAGCCCGAGCAGTCCTCGTCATGCAGCAGCTGGCCGCGCTCATCCCAGGCGTAGCGGTGCGTATTCTCCAGCGCATCAATCGTGCAGGTCAGGTCGCCCTGCGCGTTCCACTGATAGCGCGTCACGGCACCCTGCGGATCGGTTACCGCCACCACATCGCCCAGCGCGCTGTACTGATACTGCCAGGCGGCACCGTCCGGCATGACCTCCTGCTCCGGCAGCGCCCACACCGGGTGCCAGACGGTCAGCGTCGAGCGCCCCAGCGGATCTTTCACCTGCGTCAGGTTGGCGCGCTCGTCGTAGCCATACTCCCAGCGCTCACCCTGCGGGCCGGTGGTGCTGAGCAGCAGTTCGCCCTGCGCCGCCCAGCGATAACGCCACTCCGCGCCGTAGCTGTCGGTATAGTGAGTAATACGGTACAGCGCATCCCAGCGATGCTCGCTGCTGCCCCCTGAAAGGCAGGTGACGGTGGCGCTGCGCGCCTGTTCATCCGCATCGATCAGCCAGTGCTCAAGGCTCTGTTCGCCATCAAGAACCTGATATTCGCTGACGCGCCAGTTCTCGCCGTCGGCGGCGGGCCGCCACTGATAGGCCACCGTCAGGCCGGTGGCGTAGCTGTGCGAGGCCAGCAGATCGCTGGCGCGATCCCAGCCAAAGCAGCGGGTGGTGATGCCGTCCGCATCCTGCACCGCAATCAGCTGCCCCTGCGGGTTGTAGGCATAGCGCACCCGCAGCTGCGGCGCGCCGTCTACCTGCTGATGCACCGCCGCCAGCCGCCCGTGAGCATTCTCATAGCTGAGGCGCACTTCCAGCGCCTCATTGTCGCTGGCGATGGAAACCAGCTGCCCGGCGTCGTTCCAGCTGAAGTGCAGGCAGTTATCGTGGCGATCGTACTGGCGCGCAATGCGCCACTCGCCTTCGCGGGTCGGGTCCGGCTCGTAGAGGAAAAACTCCCCCTGCGCGGTCTGCATCACCACCACGCCCTGCAGGGTGCAGTACAGGGTAAAGCCATCTTCATGGAACTGGATCACATCGCCTGGGCGCACTTCGCCCAGCCCCAGCTCGCGCCCGGACATATCGCGCCAGAGAAAATGCAGCGTACCGTCCGCTGCCTGCACGCGCAGCAGGCGGGTCTCAAACGGCAGCATCCAGCCGCTGCCCAGCATCCCGCTGGCGCGGTTGCGGCTATGGTAGATGCGCTGCCAGTAGAGCGGGATACGGTCCTGCAGCACAAAGTCGAGATCTTCCTGCCCGGCGAGGATCTTCGACCCCAGCGCAATATTGACCGGGTGCGCGGTCGCCATGGCGTTCTGCGCCAGCCTGCCAACGGCCGCCGCCGCCGCGTTCCCCACCGCTTCACCGCCGATGGCGCAGGCGGTTTTACGCACCGCCAGGCGCGCCATCAGGCGACTGACCGAGCGGTCAAGCATCTGCACGCCCAGCTGCCCCAGCTCCTTGCCGAGTCCGCCGCCAATCAGGTTGCCGGCAAAGTAGGCGAGGAAATTTTTACCGCTGCGGATGTCGCGCACCACGATGCTGTCGCCGCCGATGCGCACGCGCGGGTCGTCAGCAACTTCTATCTTCGCCTCGCAGGTGCTGCGGTGACCGTTGCGCACCGCCGGGTGGCCGTTAATCAGTACGCGCTTTGAGCCTTCCGCAAGAAAGTTTTCACTCTCCACCATATGCCCTTTGCTGCACGCCACGGTATCTTTATCCGCCGGAGTCGCATAGGGGCTGGCGCTGGCCACGGTCGGCTGAACAATGTCCTGGCCGACGTTTTTGAAGAAGTTGCCTACCGAATCGGCGTTGATGCTGCTGATACTCTCGCCCAGTGCGCTGAGAAAAGCCCCCGGATGGCGCACGGTATCGGCCACGCTGGTGGCCATCGCCATAGCAATCGCCAGCGCGCCCGGCTCATCTTCCGCTTTCGGGGCCGGGGCGTTGAGAAAATCATGGTCGACTTTACCCGCCGCACGCGCCGCTTTTTTGCCCTTTATCAGCACGTTATCGGAACCGCTGGTAATCAGCGCATCCGGCGGGCCACGCATGCCGAGGGTATCCAGCAGGCCATCAACGGCGTCACTGACCATGCTGCCGATGCGCTCCGGAAAACCGTTGACCATCGCCCCCACCACCAGCGCGGCGCCAATCGCCACGCCGACACCGCTGGCGGCCATCGCCGCCCCGGCGGAGAACACCGCCAGATAGATCGCGCCTTCCACCAGCCCGGCGGCGAAGTCCCCCAGCAGCGAGCTGTGGACCAGCGGGTCGTCGATGCGCGCTGCGATTAACTCATCCGCCATCGCTTACGCCTCCCCGCCCGGCAACGGAGTGAATCCCTGACGGATCCCCTCCCAGGTGGCCAGCGCCGCCGCATCGAACTCGCCGCTGCAGCTAAACGTCACCGCCAGCAGATGCGTAGGCAGCATGACCACCAGCAGTTTCTGTGCCACGCGCACGCCCTGCGTCTCAAAGCGCATAGTGATTTCACGGGCGGGCAGCGGCCCGAAATGGCTCTCCTGCGGCTCAGCGCCGGAAAACTTCTTCATATCTCGCTTAACTTTGGCAATCTGCTGGTCGATAAAAGCCTGCTCGTCGCCGGCTTTCACCTCCCACGCGCGCGTCAGCACCAGCGTGGCGCGGCTTGCTGGCAGGCGCAGAATGGTCACGCTCTGATCCTGCGCCACTTCCGGCAGCGTCAGGGTGCCTTCCGACAGGTGAAATTCGACTGGCTGGCTCATGAGTTGCTCCCTGAGTTGTTAAAGGCATCCTTCACTTTGGCGGTGATATCCGCCGGGGTTGGCTGCTGCGGGGCGGCCTGCGCGGGTTGCTTGACGTTGAGATCCAGCGTACCGCCGGTATTGATCTCGCCCTGCTGCGAGGCATTTATCTGGAAGTTAAGGCACTGCAGCGAGATGGTGCCGTTCGGGTCGAGGATCAGCATGCTGTCGCCGCTCAGCAGGCGAATGCCCTGACCTGAAGAGAGCAGGATCGCGCCCTGGCTATCAAGGCTGTAATCGCCGCCCACCAGCTCGCTGCGGTTCAGCTGGGTGGCATGGTTGTAGAGGCCACTCACCTTGCCGTCAAAGCTTTTTGCCACCGCCAGCGTCTGGTTACCGCCAACCGAGCGCGTCTCATCATTTTTAACGGTGGTATCCATATTGCGCTCGGCCTGCACCCACAGCTGCTCCTCACCCGCTTTATCTTCAAAACGCAGGGCGTTGGCGTTATCCGGGGTACCGTCTTTTGAGCGGCTCATAAAGCCCATCTGCGTGGCGGCGGCGGGCAGCGCCCACGGCGGCATGCTGGCTTCGTTGTACACGCGCCCGGTGATAATCGGCCGGTCCGGGTCGCCGTTGATAAAGTCGATCACCACCTCGTCATTAACGCGCGGGATCTGCACCCCGCCAAATCCCTGGCCCGCCCACGCGCTCGACACGCGCACCCAGCACGAGCTGGTGTCGTCGCCCTTCGCGTGACGGTCCCAGTGAAACTTCACCTTCACCCGGCCATATTTGTCGGTCCAGATTGATTCACCCTGCGGCCCCACCACCTTCGCCGTCTGCGGACCGTGGGTGCGCGGCCACGCGGTGCGCTGCGCCGAGCGGAACTGCGTACTGGACGGGATCACCGTCAGCCACACCGTGTGGTTGCTCTCGCCCCCGCCGGACGCGTAGCTGTTCTCTTCAAAGTGGTACAGCGCGCTGAGGATCAGGTAGTCGTCGGCGTCGCTGGCGAACGGCGGGTTGCTCAGCGTGAAGGTGCAGCCCGGCACGATGCCGGTCGAGGTCGCCTTGGCGTCGATGCGCTGGTGCTCCGCCTGCCACTCCTCCTGGCGGATGCGCGCGTAAAACTCGCCGTGGCTGTGCTCAACAAAGCGCCCCGGCCACTCGTAGTAGTCAATCTTGCCCGGCTGCGGCGACGACGGGTTCTGCCGCGCCTGGAACATCCACGCGTTCGGCTTGCGGAAGTCGTAGTCGTCCAGGCTGTAGATGCCCGGCGTGACCCGCTCGGCTATCGACCATGCGCCAATCCCCTCTTCATCCGTCGAGCCGCCGGAGGCGGTGGCGTGATAGGGGATCGCCTCATAGCCGGCGAACGGCTGGTGCTGCTGCGGCGCGTCGAACATCACCAGCGTGTGCTGCTCCGCGTCGTGGCGGAAGAAGAAGTAGATCCCCTCCAGCTCCATCAGGCGCGAGATAAAGTCGTAGCTGCTCTCCTGGTACTGCACGCAGTACTCCCACGTGCGGTAGTCGCCCGCCAGCCTGTCCTCCACGTTGACCCCGTACTCGCCGAGCACGGTTTTGATGATGTCCGGCAGCCGCTGGTTCTGGAAGATGCGCTGGTTGCGGTCGCGCTTCAGCGGCCACAGGTCGGACTCCATCACCAGGGTATACACCGCGTAGCGCGTACCGTTCAGGTCGGCGCTGTGCACCTTCACCGAGGTGATTTTGCCATTCAGGTAGCGCGGCGCGGCGGCCAGCGCGGTGGTGGGAATGGTCAGCGTGATCGGCTGGCCGAGCATCGCCCGGCGGTCAAGGCGCGCGTCGGTGCTGAGCAGCGTCACGGTCAGCTCAAAGCTGCGCGAGACCACTTCCATTCCCTCCAGCTTCCAGAACTGCAGGGTGCCGTCTCCGGCGGGGGTGGTGGCGGTAATACGATCAAACATTATCTTGCTCCCTGAATGCGGTGCCCGCACGCGGCGGGCGATAGCGTCAGCTCTGCGGGTTCAGCAGCCACGCACCTTCCTGCTCAATAGTGATGCTCTGACTGCGGGTTTCACCGCGATTCGTGACGTCAAACTGGTAGTTGCCAGGCGGCAGCTGCAGGGTGGCGAAGCCGTTTGGCGACGGCACCAGCGCTTCGGCTTTACCGTTCACCTGCACTTTGTCGCCCGGCTGCAGCCGGATATAGACCTGGGCAATCGGCTCAGGCGGCGGCGGTGCGGCAGCAGGCGTCGCCGCCGCTTCTGGCGCTGCCGCAGCACTGTTAGCGGGCGCGGCATTGCTGGCGGTCTGCTGCGCAGGCGTTTCAGCCGGCGCCTGCGCGGCCACCGGGGCATCATCGCCGCCGGATGAACCCATCAGCACCCCAACGCCGATCCCCACCAGCACCCCGGCCGCCACCAGGCCCGGCAGCATAAAGCGCTGCAGCCTGTTAATCGGGGCGGGCGCTTGCGCTTCTGGCTCAACCGGCACCAGCATGGTGCCCGGTCCGCTGACTTTCACTTCGTGGATCTCGTTGATGTCAGAGACCGGCAGCTCCATCAGTGCGGCAAAGGCATCGACGGTCTGCGGGCGATCTTCCGGGTGCAGCGCCAGCGCCTGGTCAATGGCGTTAAGCAGCGGCAGCGAGTAGCCCGCCGGGCGGCGCTCCGTCAGCGGCTGGTAGCTGTCTTCAATACTGCGCACCACGCTGACGGTCGGCGGCGTGCCGACAATCAGGGTGTGCAGCACCGCGCCAAGCGCATAGATATCGGTCCAGGTGCCCTGCTCGCTCTCGTTGTCGTCGCTGTACTGCTCAATCGGCGCGAAGCCAGGCTTGAGCATGGTTTCGGTTTCGTCAGACAGGTTGCCGATCGCCTTACGCGCCGAGCCAAAGTCGAGCAGCACCGGCACCCCATTATCCTGGATCTGGATGTTATCCAGCGAGATATCACGGTGCAGGTAGCCCTCCTGGTGGATGGCGTTAATCGCGCCAAACAGCGGCGGCAGCAGGCGGCGGATCCAGGCCTCGTCGATGATCTGCGGCCGCTGCTGGTGCAGCTGCGACAGCGTGGTGCCGCTATAAAACGCGGTACACATATAGGCGGTGTCGTTCTGCACCCAGAAGCGCAGCACGTGCAGCAGGTTCGGGTGGTTAAAACGCGCCAGCAGGCGCGCTTCCTGAATAAAGCTGTTCAGCCCGGCGTGAAAGGTTTTACTGAAGTGCTCGCTGCGCAGCACCAGCGTCAGGTCGCTGTTACGCGCCGCCAGTGAGGCGGGCATAAACTCTTTGATGGCGATGGTGCGCTCCAGCTGATGGTCGCGGGCGCGATAGACAATGCCAAAGCCGCCGCCGCCAATCACCTGCTCAATCTCAAACTCATTGAAGCGGTAGCCGACCGGCAGTGCGTTCGGCACCGTGCGGTTGTTATCATGTTCAGACATTATGGATAACTCTCTGATAGCTTAAGCAAATTGACAGTGGAACTCACCTTCAAGCAGTGAGACGTGCAGGCGGCGATACTGTTCGTCGCGCGCGCTGGCAGACAGCAGCATCTGGCTCATTTGCGGCAACAGGGTATTAGTGAGGATGGCGTCAACCATACGGCCGCCGGACTCCACTTCAGTGCAGCGCTGCACAATCTGCGCAATCACGCTGTCGTCGACCACCGAGGCGATACCGTGGTTCTCCTCCAGGCGGCGCTGAATGCGCTGCAGCTGCAGGCGCACAATCTGCGCCAGCATCGCATCGCTCAGCGGGTAGTACGGCACCACCAGCAGGCGACCGAGCAGCGCAGGCGGGAACACCTCCAGCAGCGGCGGGCGCAGCGCCCCGGCCAGCACTTCCGGCTCCGGCATCAGCTCCGGGTCGGCACACATCGCGTCAATCAGCTGGGTGCCGACGTTGGAAGTGAGGATGATAATGGTGTTGCGGAAGTCGATATGCCGTCCTTCGCCATCCTCCATCCAGCCTTTATCAAACACCTGGAAGAAGATCTCGTGCACGTCCGGGTGCGCTTTTTCGATCTCGTCGAGCAGCACCACGCTGTAAGGACGGCGGCGCACCGCCTCGGTCAGCACACCGCCTTCGCCGTAGCCGACATAGCCGGGAGGCGCGCCCTTAAGGGTGGAGACGGTGTGCGCTTCCTGGAATTCGCTCATATTGATGGTGATGATGTTCTGCTCGCCGCCGTACAGCGTCTCTGCCAGCGCCAGCGCGGTCTCGGTTTTACCAACGCCGGACGGGCCGCACAGCATAAACACGCCGACCGGCTTGTTCGGGTCATCAAGCCGCGCGCGCGAGGTACGCACGCGGCGGGCGATCAGCTCCAGCCCGTGGCGCTGACCAATCACCCGCTGGTTGAGGGTATCGGCCAGCTTCAGCACCGCGTCGATCTCGTTTTTCACCATGCGTCCCAGCGGGATGCCGGTCCAGTCGGAAACCACCGCCGCCACCACGTTAGCATCCACCGCGGCAAACAGCAGCGGCGCTTCCCCCTGCAGCTCGCGCAGCGCCTGCTGCTGGGCGCTGAGCTGCTGGTGCAGCGCAGCGCGATCTTCCTCCTCGTCGTCGTGCAGCTGCGCCCGCAGGGCGATAATCGCATCGACCCGCGTCCGCTCCTGCTGCCAGCGCGCGCTCAGCTGGTCGCGCTGTACGGCCAGCTCGCTCAGCTGCTGCTCCAGCGCTGCCACGCGCCCGGCTTCACCCATGCCGAGACGTGCTTCGCGCCCGGCGATATCGCGCTCGATCTCCAGCGCGTGAATGCGGTGCAGGCAGTCTTCCAGCTGCGGCGGCTGCGCGCTCTGGCTGACGGCCACGCGCGCGCAGGCGGTATCTAAAAGCGCCACGGCTTTATCCGGCAGCTGGCGCGCAGGGATGTAGCGGTGCGACAGCTTCACCGCCGCCGCCACCGCTTCATCCAGCAGCAGCACGCGGTGATGCTTCTCCAGCGGGCTGACGGTGCTGCGCAGCATCAGCAGCGCTTTCTCTTCGTCCGGCTCGTGGACCTGTACGGTCTGGAAGCGGCGGGTCAGCGCCGGGTCTTTCTCAATATACTTTTTGTACTCCGCCCAGGTCGTGGCGCCGATGGTGCGCAGCTGGCCGCGCGCCAGCGCTGGCTTCAGCAGGTTGGCGGCATCACCGGTGCCCTGCTGCCCGCCTGCACCGACCAGGGTGTGGATTTCGTCGATAAACAGCACGATCGGCGTCGGGCTGGACTGCACTTCATTAATCAGCGCCTGCAGGCGCGCCTCAAACTCGCCTTTCATCCCTGCGCCCGCCTGCAGCATGCCGATATCCAGCAGCCACAGCTGCACCTCCTGCAGCGGGGCCGGAACGTCGCCGGCGGCGATGCGCAGCGCCAGCCCTTCGACCACGGCGGTTTTACCCACGCCCGCCTCCCCGGTCAGCAGCGGGTTGTTCTGGCGGCGGCGCATCAGGATATCGACCATCTGGCGGATCTCCTCATCACGCCCGGCCACCGGGTCAATCTTGCCGTCGCGCGCGCGCGCCGTCAGGTCCTGCGCATACTGCGCCAGCGTGCCCTGCTGCTGCGGAACGTTACCCGCGTTACCCTGCGGTGCGGCGGCAACCTGCGCCGCCTCTTTGCTGCCGTCGAATACCGCGTCGAACTGCTCCAGCAGCACGTCCATGCTGATGCGGCTGAACTGGGGCGAGATGCCTTTCAGCAGATTGGCGAGGTTGAAGGTTTTCAGCATGCCGATCAGCAGATGGCCGCCGCGGATCTGCTGCACGCCAAACTTCAGCGAGCCGTAAACCCAGGCGCGCTCCACCGCGCTGTCGATATGTTCAGAGAGGTCAGACACCGCGCTGGCCCCGCGCGGCAGCCGATCGAGCGCCGCCACGATATCGCGCGTCAGCGCCTCTTCATCCAGTGAAAAATAGCGGATCAGCTGCTGTAAATCGCCGTCCTGGTGCTGCATCAGCTGATGCAGCCAGTGAACCAGCTCCACATAAGGATTGCCGCGCAGTTTACAAAAGGCGGTGGCGCTTTCCAGAGAGGTAAATAACAGCGTATCCAGTTTGCCGAACAGTACGGCGCGGCTTATCTCTGACATGATTATTCTCAGTGGTTATAGATCTGATGGGATAGGATTCTGCCCTTAAGCAATGGGTCAGCTGACGATCACTTCCTGCACTTCCGGGCTAAAGGTTAAGTCACTGCGCGGCTGCGGCGTCACGGGCTGGCCGAGCCAGCTGCTGTAGCCCAGCCGCCCGCTGCCGCCGAGGGTGATGCCCTGCACATCCGGCGCCGCCAGCGTCAGGCGCAGGTCCCAGACGTATTCGATGCCGAGATACTGGCGCACCCAGTCGCGCAGCTGCATGGCCCAGGGTTCGCCAGGCAGCAGGCGGTTGTACTTCTCCAGCGGCAGCGGCCCCAGCTCGATACGAAACTTATGCTGCACATCGCGCACCGCCACGCCGAGGAATGCCGACTCGCCGAGGCGCGGTTTACGCCGTCCGGCCCCGAGGCTGGCGCGCTCCCGCGGGTCAATCGGCTGCCAGTGCGGCACGTTCTCCACCAGCTTTACCGGCACGCGAAAATAGTGGCGCAGGACCTTCTCCAGCCCTTCGCCGTCGCGCCCCTGGCGCGCCAGATGCCCGGCAACGGCGAAGCGGGCGTGGTCGCTCAGGCTGCCTTTTTGCAGCTGGCCCGGCTGGCCCATGCCGATCAGGCTGGCGATGTACTGCTCAAAATGGCGCTGCCCGGCGCGATCCAGCGCCACGGTCGGCTGCGCATCGGCCCAGGCGCGGTAGAACAGCAGCGTCAGCCGGTGGTGAAACAGGTCGGCAAAGGCAGTGAAGCTGTGGTCCTGCTGGTGATAGATGCGCTCACGCGCGTACTCGGTCAGGTGAACCGGCAGCGGTCCGTTAGGGCCAAACAGCCCGAAGCTGTAGATCGACACCTCATGCAGCGGGCTGCCGTCGCGCGGCGTAACGCTGGCAATGGTCGAGGGAGCAAACGCCAGCGAGGGCAGCTGGCCGATGCGCAGCGGTTCATGGCGCGGCAGCGGCGCACGCCCCAGCGGATAACGCTCCCCGCCCTGTGCATCGATGCGCCGCAGCAGCTGGAACAGGTCGTAACGCCAGGGCGCGGCCTGCAGCGCGGGCCAGAAGTCGGCGGGCAGGCGCTTCAGGCGATGAATTTTTGCAGCCTGCGCGGTCATATCAGCGTCCTTTTACCCATGCGCGGCGCCCAGTAGCCGACCTCCCCACGCTGCTGGCTGTTGAGCGTTACTTCGGTGAAGGTGTTAATCGCTACCAGCCGTGAGAAAACCCGCTCCAGCACGCTGCCGAGCAGCCACGGGCTGGCGCCGGAAAATGCCTGTTCATCCACCTCCAGCTCAACGCTGATGCCGCGGGCGAACACAATCGGTCCCGGCTCCGGCACCCGGCGGAACACCGGCTTAAGCTGGCAGTGGCGAATGCCCTCAATCTGGCGCGCCACCGGGGCATCGGCCAGATTGGCATATAACCCAAGCATCTGGCGCAGCGCAGCGGCTCCCTGGCCGTTATCGCCGTCCATCAGGCTGAGGTAGTTCATCTGCAAATGGCTGATCAGCCGCCAGGCGATTTTGCCCTCGGCCAGCGCAGCACGCGGCGCCGTTGGCCCTTTGCGCAGCGTCAGCTGGCGGATCGGCACCGAGTCCGGCATCACAAAGTTGCCCTGCTGCTGCTGCAGCAGCAGCGGCAGGTCGCGGCTGGTACAGAGCACTTCCGCGCTGAGGTGGCGCAGATCTTCATGCCACGGCGCGTGCTGTTCATCCACCAGCGAGAGAAACACTTCCGAGCCGACATAGCCGGTGCGCGTGCCGTAGCGCTGCGCATGTTCCGACAGCGTGCGCTGCTCGCGGCGCAGCGAAAAGTAAGCGCCGTAGTTACCGCCGTCGTCGCTGAAGGTGCTCCAGAACGGGCGGAACAGCTGCTCCTCGCGCTGGTTGTCGCCGCTGGCGTACAGCTTCTGCACCGAGAAGATCTCGTAATCGAGCGGGCGGATGTTATCCACCACCAGGTGATACTCATGCACGCTGTCATTCAGCTTCTGGCGCTCTGCTACCTTCGGGAACAGGTTGATCACCGGGGTGCAGTGCAGCGCCAGGTGGCTGCGGTCAATCACCCGCTCCAGCGCCTCGCTGCTTTTATCCAGCAGCAGCACGATATCAAACTCACGCTCCCCTTCCCCTGCGCCCTGCAGCAGCGGGCGCAGCTGGCTGATGCTGATAAACTGGAAGCGCGCCGGAAAGGCAAAATACTCCTGCAGCAGGCGGTAGCCATCAAAGTTACGCAGGTCATCCGGCAGCAGCGCCTGTTCCGGTGCGAAGCCCTCCTGCTGCACCGCGCCATCATCCAGCAGCGTGCGGCGCGGGCTGGCCGTGACGCTCTGGCAGAAACCGCCCACGTAGTGCTGCATCACCAGCTCCAGCAGCTGCTGCGCCTGCATATCCGGCCCGCTGAGGAAGAACATCAGGCTGTCGAAGTTAAGGTGTGCCAGCGTCACCGCTTCATCACACTTCAGGCGGATGCGCAGCGCGCTTACCGCCCCCAGCTGGCTCAGCCCAAGCTGGCCGAGCGGGATATTGGCCGGAATGCCGCCCAGCTCGACCTGTTTTATCTCCAGCGGTTGCAGCATCACGTCGTGGGCGGTGGTATAGCTGCAGGTCACGCCGCTCTGCTTGAGGATCTGGCTGTCCATCATGGTGCCGCGCGGCACGCAGAATCCGCCGCTGATATCCCCCTTGCGGCTGTCCGGGTGCAGCTCGGCGATGGCCATCGACGGCGTCGGCGCGAGATAGTTCGGCGCGATCATCTCCAGCATGCGCTGGGAAAAACGCGGAAACTCGGCATCCATCTTCAGCTGTACGCGCGAGGTGAGAAAGGCGAAGCCCTCCATCAGCCGCTCAACGTAAGGGTCGGCCACTTCATCGCCGCGCATCCCCAGACGCCCGGCAACCTTGGGATAGCGCCCGGCAAACTCGGCCCCCATCTCACGCAGGTAGGCCAGTTCGCGGTTGTAGTAATCAAGCAGCTTGCTGTCCATGACAATGACCTTCTTTATTAACCGATATCTTTCAGTTCAAAGTGACCGTTTTCCAGATCCACATCGGTACGAAACAGGAATTCAAGCGGGTACGGCACGCACCACAGGCGGCCCTTAATCTCTATCGACAGCACGTTGTGCAGGTCGAGCGATCCGGTGTCGGAGACGCAGCGCACCTGCAGGCCGCCCGGCAGAATGCGCGGCTCAAAGTTGAGGATCGCCGCCGTCAGCTTGCGCTGGATATCCAGCCACTCAATGTCCGACATGCGCTGCCCGGCCAGCGGCGCGATACCAAAGTTCAGCGTGGAGCGTTTAACCTGCGGAAAGGGGTGCAGGTCCTGCTGGGCTTCGTTGTTGATGGTGTTAAACAACCACTGCAGGTCGCGCAGTACGTTACGGCGCAGCGAGCTGTGGGAGATCAACGTGTGGTAAGCCGCCTCCTGCTGCTTATCGGGCGCGTTATCGGTCAGGCGGTCGAGCAGCGAGGCCTGCATTTTGTCGCGCGCGCTTAAGCTTTCCTGCTGGCGCCGCTGGCGATAGCCGCCGTGCAGCAGGTCGTGCCCGTCTCCGCTGTGCTGGCTCATGATGCAGACTCCGCAGTGGCGAAGGTCAGCGTCTCCAGGTTCAGCAGCGGAAAGTCATCCTGCGCGCTGAGCCAGCTTTTTTGGCCGTGGCCGCTGAACTGCTGCTCACAGGCGCTCAGGGGCCGCCATTCGGTCAGCGATCCCAGCCGGTAACGGTCGTCGTCGTCCTGCGCCAGCGGGTAGCGCGCCGGGATCTGACACACCTGTTCGCTGCCGTCGATCAGCCGTACCAGCGTGTGGCGCCACACCAGGTCGGTGACGCTGGCCGGGGGCTGTAAACGCAGTTCGCTGATGGCGCTGAACGGCAGCCAGCTGTACTCACCGTTAACGATCAGCTCGCACAGCGGCCCGAGGCGACCATCGCCATCAATCAGCCAGTCAAAAGCGTGCGCCTGCTCCTCACCCTGGCGCTGCAGCTGGCCGGGATTAAGCGCGGCAGCGTCAAAGGCGGCGGCACGCAGCGCCTGGGCCTGCGCGTGGTCGCCACGATGATCGGCCCTCAGCGCCTGTAACAGCTGTTCTGCCCAGCTCCAGCCGTCGCCCGGCATGCGTGGGGAATCCTCGCCGCTGAACACCCGCGCCCGCTTCAGCTCACCGCCGATCGCCTGCTCCAGCAGCGTGACCGTCGGCTGCGCCTGCGGCTTCAGCGCCCGCCAGCTTTTCAGCTGGGTCAGCGCCCGGCTCCAGTTCCCCATCAGGCACAGCAGCTGGACGAAGCTGGCGCGCAGGTCAGCATCGGCGGGCTTCTGCTTGATCTGGCCTTCCACCTGCGCCAGCGTGTCATTCAGGGACTGTCCGGCCATCAGTTGTTGTAGAGAGTGCATGATCTTTCCTTAATGAAGCGTGCTGAATGCCCCGGCGGCCGGGTCCTGCAGCTGCGGATGCAGCGCGTCCACCAGTTTGATGGTCAGGTCGGTGCTGTTACTCAGGTACGGTGACCACAAATTGCGTATCTCATTCAGGCGCTTTTGCAGCAGCGCTTTATCCGCCGCGTCCTGCGCGCTGATCTGGACTACCAGCTCGCCGCGGGCCTGGAAACCGTTCAGCTCCGGCGCGTAGGGCACCACCATCCAGCTGCCGGGCTGTTTCTCATCGCTCAGCACCATGCGCTGGTTGTTGACCGTCAGTATCTGCAGCGCGTGGGCTGGCGCTCTGTTATTCAGGCCAGCCACCGGGAAGCCCTGTAGGAAGCTCATGCGCTGGCTTTTGCTGGCGCCGTGCCCGACGAGGGTGATCTGCCCCGATCCGCTCAGCCAGCCATCAGCACCGCAGCTGACGCCGCCTTTGGCCGGAACGAACAGTGCACTGGTCTGGCTGCCGCCGCGCCACCAGGTGCGGAAGTGGCAGCCGTCCATCAGGCTGAACTGCATCCACGGCGTGGTATCGGCGGGTGGGGAGAGATCTTCTGCCGCTGGGGCCGTGGGCGCCACTTCGGCCGGCGGTGTCGCCGCAGCCACGGCAGGTGCTGCGGGCGCCTCCGGCGTCACCACGGGAACCCACTCCTGCGCTTTGCTGGCGCTGCCCTGCGCCAGTTTGGCTCCGGCGCTATCGTTCATCTGCCAGTGGATCTGGCTGAGCGAAGCGCACTGGCTCTGTAACAGGCTGGCGACGCGCGGCAGGAAATCATCCAGCAGCGCCGGATCTTTCTTGCCGTTGGCGACGATGCGCAGCGGCAGTTCGCGCGCGCACCAGCTTTGCGGACTGTTGCTTTTAACGTTGTCGATCCAGATATCCAGCTTGAGCGAGCGGGACTGCACAATCTGATAGTCCTGCGCCCAGGCGCTGGACGCGAGCAGGAGTGAGAGAGCACCTGACAGCCAATATTTCATAACATCCATTTCCTGTTTCAATCACGCAGCGGAATAAACTGCGCCGCTTCCGACAGCGAGTGCAGCAGCGTTGTGTCCTGCGGCTCCCCGACCCAGACGGCCACGGCGCTGTAGTTATCCTGGCTGCCCTCCGACTGTTGTTCGTTTTTCTTAATCATCTGCTGCATCAGCGTCAGCCACTCGTCCGGCGTGTTGACCATATGCAGTGACTGCTGCATATGGTGCTGGGAAACGCCGTGCCAGAAGCCGTCGGTACACAGCAGAAACGCGTCGCCATCTTCAATCGGCACCACGTCGCTGTAGCTGGCATCGCGATCTTCATCGCCCATGCCGAGGGCAAAATAGAGCAGGTTGCCGTTGATCCCTTCGGTCTGATGCCCGGCATCCTTCATCTGCTGCACCAGGCTGTGATCGGTGGTGACGTGGTAGAGATAACCGCGGCGGAACAGATACAGGCGGCTGTCCCCGGCGTGCGCCCAGTAAGCCAGCTCGTAGTCACGGTCGATAAACAGGCTGACCAGCGTGGTGCCCATGCGGTGATAGTCCGGTTCGCTTTTCTGCTGCTGGCGGATAGCGCCGTTGGCACCGTTGACGTACTCGCGGATCAGCTGGGCATTCAGATGCTGCTGCCCGTCAAAGCGCTGCATAATGGTGTTACGCGCCACGCTGGCGGCGATATCGCCCCCCGGCAGGCCCGCAACGCCATCGCACACCACAAAGCAGGCCGAGCGCTCACCGACGATCTCGCCGATCTGATCCTGATTGCTGGCGCGTTCACCCTGGTTCGACATTGAGGCAATGGTGATATTCATCATTCTTCCGATCTGATCTGAGAGTCTTTGTACTGGTTCACTTCCATGTCGTAGGCGTGGAGGAAGGCTTCGCCAAACAGCGTGTGGAAGTCGTCTTCTATCTCACCGGCGGTTTCGCCATAGCGTTTGGTGAAGTGATCCCACAGCGCGGCCTTGCGGCTGCTGGGCAGTGACAGGCGCGAGGTGGCTCCCTCTGCCCGCGCTTCTTCTTCCAGCTGCTGCGGGTTGAACGACTGCAGCATGGAGGCGATCAGCGCGCGGATCCCGGCGATCATCCCCAGCTGGTGCGCCTGCAGATCCACCAGCGCATCGCGCACCGACTGCTTCGGCGGCATAAAACCGGGCATGCGGCTGCCAAACATCTGCATCAGCACCGACTTACCGGAAGGCAGCAGCTTGAACGGGTTGTTGGCCTCATCGAGGATCACCGTCATTTCCGCTTTCACCCCGCGCTTGAGGATCGAACGCGACGACAGCAGCGCCACGGTGCCCTGCGAGAACATGCTCAGCATCTGCCCCAGCTCCTGGATGGAGTCGTGGTCAAAACGCGGCGTCGGCTGCAGGTCCTGCAAACCCATGCCGCCGATCAGCGCGTTGAGCAGCTCGCCATCCAGCGTTTCACCGCCCGCTGCGGCGCTGCTCTGCTGGCTGCTGTTGGCGACCGGGTCAATGCGCAGGCGGCCTTTTGGCACCGGGGCGCTCTGGCGCACCATCGCCTGCGGGGTCGGCAGCGTAATGCCGCTGTAGTCCGGCGGCGGCGGTGCGGGTGCGGCATCGACAGGCTCATCAAACAGCGGCGAGCTGGCAAACCCGGCGTTGTCAGGCTGCTGGCTGGCGTCAGCGCCAAACAGCGAGAAGTCGCTGTCGAGCGGCGGCAGCGGGTCGTCGGCTGGCGCGCTTTGCGCGTCGTGCGCTTCGGGCTGGGCGGCGGCTTCAGGCTGCACGTGCGGCGGCGGCGGCGGCGGCGTAATTATCGGCGCGCTCTGCTGGCCAGGCTCCTCATCCAGCGGCGCCAGCGGCACGGCGCTACCCATCATCAGGCCCAGCGGGTCGTCGCTGTTAACCTGCGCCGGGCTGCTGCCGGCGCCAAACAGTGCCAGCGGGTCCTGCTCATCCTGCGGCTTGCTGTCCGGCAGCGGGCTTTTAGCACCGGGCTGCTGGAACAGCGTGCTCGGGGTGCTGTCATCGAAGATGCTTTCCTGCTTGAACAGCGGGTCAGGCTCGAACAGGCTCTCCGGCGTCTGCTGGCGGCGATCGAAGTTGAGCGGCTCGCTGCCCTGCCCCAGCTGCGCCAGCGGGTCGGCCGGGTTACGCTCTGCGGCAGCGGGCGCGGTGAGCGGGTTGGCATAGCTCTCTGCACTTTTATTCTGCCGGCGGCTGGAGAGGTTGTCAGAGATGGAGAACTCCTGCGCCAGGCTGTCCCAGATCTCGCTGGGAATGGCGGCAGTCTGCGCGGCCTGTTTTGCCAGCGGGGCAGCGGCAGGCGCCGCAGCTGCACTTTGCGGGCGCGCAGCCGTCGGGGCCACCGTTGGCTGCACCAGCGGGCGTGCTACCTCGCCCAGCTCGCTGACCTGCAGGCGATAGTCATCAATGCCCAGCACATCGCCATCCTGCAGCTCCACCTGACGGCCGCGCTCCAGCGGGATATCGTTGAGCAGCACGCGCGTCACGTTGCCACGGTTGGTGATACGGCACTCACCGTCGGCGCTGATGTGCACAATCGCCTGCAGCCGCGAGATGGTGCGATCGTCGTCCGGCAGCACCAGGTTATTGTCAACGCCACGGCCAATCGTGCCGCCGGGTGGCAAGAAATCGCAGCTGCTCTGCGGCGGCTGATGACCCTGTTTGGTGGTTATAATCGTAAATCGCATAAGATGTTCCTGCTCAGGTGTATTCGGCATCTGCACTGCGCCCGTCTCGGCAGGGAAACTAAAACGGGCGAAATTCAGGTAGCGGTGGGCGCGGGGAAATCAGTTTTTGAGAATGTTATCTAGCTGCTTAATGCGTTTCATGCGGGTCACATTCGGCTGTAGTTAGCTGACGAACATTTTTCAGCGGAAGTAGCGGCATTAATAACGCCGCACTTAATCAATAATAAAAAATATTTTTCTTTCCTGTCTGACAGCTTAATTACCTGTTATCGCCGCTGAAGCGAACGATCAGGCTTTTCCTATAAGGTTTAATACCAGCAGGCTTTGCCGCTATGAATAACGCAGGAACCATAATCGTGAGAGTGTCTTTCAGAAGTTTTTTATTGCCGGGCAGCCATAAATCGCATTATGCCTGCCCGGATTGGATTGATTAGTAAGGCATCTCACCAAACTGGGCGATGCGCTGTTTATTCATTCTGATGATACAGTTGTTAGCTGCGGTTTTGTTTGCAGAGCTGCCCTCTTCGGCGACCAAGGACTCCATTTTGCATTGATTCTCTCTAAATTTTACCCATGCGCGCTGTCCATCCAGTAAAGCCAACTGCAGGGGCTTTTCATAGCTTGCGTCATTACTGTATGCAGCGGTGATTTTTTTCTTTGCTTCGCCATACGCTTTATTAAGCGCTACCTCTGACTCGTCTTTATTCTTCTGGACACAATCATAAACACCACCCGTTGAATCCATCTTAGAACAATCCTGCTCTGCCAGCGCCGCAAAGCTGGAAAATGATAATGACAACAGGGCGACAGATAATAACTTCTTATTCATAAACAATCCTTTCAGCGATTTCTTTTCAAAAAACCTACGCGATTTCGTCCACCCTCATACTGCGATAATTCAGGTGTGGTTTCAATGTAGTTAATGAGTGTATCGATATCATTAGACATACATTTCTTCATGGTATTTTCACTTTTGAAGCCCTGATAAACGAAATCCACGGTCAGGGCTCGCACGGCGGGCTTGAGGTTTTCCCAAGTCGGTCTTTGCGGGATATTCGCCGTACGTAAATCATAAAAATGGTGGGCCGTCTCAACATAACGTGGATAGATCAGTTCGAAAAGGCGGACTTGCATTTGATGAGTGATAGTTCCAATTGCGGCACGATTGTCCCTGACAAATGCTTTAGCAGCGGCCCCGCTCTTGCCATGCGACTTCGCTATCTGCTGAGCCTGAGCCAGTGGCACGCCCGCCTGCGTCAGGTCGCTGATAATGCTCGACTCTGAACGCATCTTCATGTCATAGCCTCGCCCAATAGTGACTCCGGAATCATCGCTTGGACAGTGAATATGGCGGCTGAAGTTGTTTCGGCTGGGGTTATCGCCCCCCTCCGCATCGAATGTCACCTGCCCGGCACTGACGGTCAGCGTCCCTGAGGTGGCGGGCGTGTTAGCCGGTGGCGTTGAGCGCGCAGGCGGTGCGACACGCCCCGGTGCGTTACCCCGAATCAGATAACTGTAACTTTTACCATTTGCATCAATCACCCCATCCGGCCGGGCCATAAAACGCGACTGAAAGTCTTTAATCGCTTGAATGGTTTTCGGGCCAATGCGGCCATCATCTCGGATCTGCGGGAAGCCATTGCGCTGAAGCAGCTGCTGAACTTGTTTAACGTCGCCGAAATGGTTTTTACCACCCTGGCCGACTGAAGCCATAATAGCCATTTACTCTCCTCACGTTACTGTTTCAATTGCGGGGGGAATCCCTGTAAATCGGCTGGTATCCTGGCAGCCTGAGGCATCATGGATTATCCAGCACGTATCAGACACATGGCTCACCGACTAGATGCCTTTCATCTCTCTGATTATTCTTAGTCTTTACCTGTTATCACGGCATACAGAGGTTAAGTCACAATAACGAGCCGTCTTCTAAATCATCTTAGTCACTGAGCATTTGTCTGATTTATGGTCAACTGAAATACTAAACAGCCGGCGCTGGACCTGGTGGCCGCCATGTTTTTCCAAAACGTCGACCCGATCCTGCCCCGGTTGTTCACTCTACCCGATTAAATACTCGATGCGTTGCCGTGAAACTTTTCGGAGATGCCCACCCATAGCGAGTGGGCAGTAGCATTACGCTTCTTTGTTTTCTTTGATATTCCAGCCAGCGCTGCTCTCAGCGCCTTTACCACCGGAAGTGCTCTGCTCCCAGTACTGCTGTTTCACTTTCGCCGCCTGGAAGGCATAGGTCACACCCAGCGTGTCATCATGCTCTGAACCCACAAACTGAACGCTGGTCACCAACACGTCTTCCAGCGTAATGCGGGTATATTCAACCTGAGTACCACCCGCTTTGCAGACAGACACTTCTACTTTTGCTACGTGCTTACCGCTGGCGCAGTTCTTCAGCAGTGCAGTAACGGCTTTATCAATTTTTGCATTGATGTGCAGGTCATTAAAGTTCACTTTACCGGCACCGCCACCACCCCCCACAGACATGTTGCCCGGCTGAGAAGCACCCCAGGAGAATGAATCAATATCGATCCAGCCAGTGTGATTAGAATCTTTTGATTCGCCAGTCACACCGTCAACCTTCATATACATATCAATAGCCATGGTTATCTACTCTCATTAGTTAAAGTTTTTGCTTTTACCCTGCTTCCTTCAGGAAACCTTTGGGTATAGATAAAGCACTGATATGGCAAACAGGAAAGCAATGGGGCTGAATAAAACAGTCCATATTTCACCTCTGCCTTGCTTCTGAATATCACTGAATGGATATGTCAGAGGAGATAGCTATTAATAACCCATAGTAGTTAATAGCTAAATTTTCTTATCCCAGCAGCATCGTGTACAACACGGGAAATTAAAAATGAAATTGTCATTTACTCTACCATGTTGGAATCTGTCAAGGATTAATGACTTATGCCATTGGGTTATTGACTTATACCACCCTCAACCTTCACTTAACTTTTTGGAAAGTCTTCTTTAATAGCGCAACAGGCGTTCAATCTTTTAACCTAAGCTTTTCACCAATAGCGTAGGCAATTACTGATACGGTGATTAATAAAACAAAAATCACCGTATGAATAAAATTATCCAACGCACTGACATTCCAATCAAACCAGAATAAATAATATCCCAGTGAGCTAAAAAGCAATAAGCCTGAAAGAGAAATAATCAAATTAGCAGTTAACCACTTAACAATTCGTTTAAACATTCAAAAACCTCGAAAACATCATTATGAGATCACTGCTAATCTAATGATTAATGCACTTCATTCAACTCTATGATTCGCATAGCGTTAATCCTTCGCAGACTCTTTGAAGCAATGCTTTTTAAAGGGTTAACAACCCGGTGGCACCCAACGGCCACCGGTACATTCAGCGTAGACTTACGCGTCGTTCGACTTCAGCGATGGCAGTTTGGATACCAGGCGCAGCGACACGGTCAGGCCTTCCAGCTGGTAGTGCGGGCGCAGGAAGAACTTCGCGGCGTAGTAGCCCGGGTTGTCTTCAATCTCTTCCACCTGCACTTCGGCGGAGGCCAGCGGCTTACGCGACTTGGTCTCCTGCGAGGAGTTAGCCGGGTCGCCGTCGACGTAGTTCATCACCCAGTCGTTCAGCCAGCGCTCCATCTCATCACGCTCGCGGAAGGAGCCGATCTTGTCGCGCACGATGCACTTCAGGTAGTGCGCAAAGCGGCAGCAGGCGAACAGGTACGGCAGGCGCGCGGCCAGACGGGCATTGGCAGTGGCATCGGGATCGTGGTACTCCGCCGGTTTCTGCAGCGACTGTGCGCCAATAAAGGCGGCAAAGTCGGAGTTCTTGCGGTGAACCAGCGGCATAAAGCCGTTCTTCGCCAGCTCGGCTTCGCGACGGTCGCTGATGGCGATCTCGGTCGGGCACTTCATGTCCACGCCGCCGTCGTCGCTCGGGAAAGTGTGGCACGGCAGGTTTTCCACTGCGCCGCCGGACTCCACGCCGCGAATCGAGGTACACCAGCCGAAGTCCTTGAACGAACGGTTGATGTTGGCCGCCATCGCGTAAGCGGCGTTAGTCCAGGTGTAGTTGCCGTGATTCGCGCCGTCGGTCTCTTCCTCAAAGTCGAAGCTGTCCACCGGGTTGGTACGGATGCCGTAAGGCAGGCGCGACAGGAAGCGCGGCATCACCAGGCCGAGGTAGCGCGCATCTTCCGACTCGCGCAGGCTGCGCCATGCGGCGTACTCGGTGTTCTGGAAGATCTTGGTCAGGTCGCGCGGGTTTGCCAGCTCCTGCCAGGACTCCATCTGCATCACCCCCGGCGCGGTACCGGTGATAAACGGGCAGTGGGCGGCCGCGCCAATGCGGGCCATCTCGCTCAGCAGCTCAACATCCTGCGGGCCGTGGTCGAAGTAGTAGTCGCCGACCAGGCAGCCAAACGGCTCGCCGCCGAACTGGCCATACTCTTCTTCGTAGACTTTCTTGAAGATTGGGCTCTGGTCCCAGCCCACGCCTTTATAGCGCTTAAGGGTGCGGCCCAGCTCCTGCTTGGAGATGCTCATAAAGCGGATTTTCAGCATCTCGTCGGTTTCGGTGTTGTTCACCAGGTAGCTCAGACCGCGCCACGCCCCTTCCAGCTTCTGGAAATCGTCGTGATGGATAATCTGGTTCACCTGCTTTGACAGCTTCTCGTCGATCTCGGCGATCAGTGCCTGAATGGTGCGATAAGCATCGTTGGAGACGGTAACGGTGTTCTCCAGCGCCTGCTGCGCCAGAGTTTTGACCGCGCTCTCGACGGCATTACGCGCCTGATCGCTTTTCGGGCGGAACTCTTTGTTCAGCAGCGCGCTGAACTCGTCCTGGCTCCAGGCCTGCTGCTCCTGCGCCAGCGACTGCTGGGATGGGTTGCTCATCAGTTACTCCTCTTTAGCGCTGCTGTCCGCTGCGGCATCGTCTGATTTCGGCAGGTGGCTGAGGGATTGCAGCAGCGTGGGATCCTGCAGGATTTTGGCGATCAGCTCTTCCGCACCGTTTTTGCCGTCCATATAGGTCAGCAGGTTAGAGAGCTGGGTGCGCGCTTCCAGCATCTGGTTGAGCGGCTCGACCTTGCGCGCCACCGCGTCCGGCGAGAAGTCTTCCATGCTGTTGAAGGTCAGGTCGATGTTCAGACGCCCTTCCCCGGTCAGGGTGTTATCAGCCTGGAACGCCACGCGCGGTTTCAGCGACTTCATGCGCTCGTCGAAGTTATCGATATCGATCTCAAGGAACTTGCGCTCGTCCACGCCCGGCTGAGCGTCGACGGGTTTACCGACCAGGTCGGCCATCACGCCCATGATAAAAGGCAGTTCGATTTTGCGTTCTGCGCCGTAGATCTCCACGTCGTACTCGATCTGTACGCGGGGCGCGCGATTACGGGCAATGAATTTCTGCCCACTGGATTTACTGACTGGCATGGTGTTCTCCATTGGATGTGCGCGTACAAAATATTGCGCCGCAAGCGTTAGCTATCGCGACGCCCGAAAAGAGTTTCCAGCTGATGCACGCCGTCCGGCGCGAGGTCGCGGATGATCTCCATAAAGTCCAGCTCGACCATACGCTGCACCCGCTCAATCATCAGCGGCGCCGGGTGGCTGGGTTCGTGCCGGACAAAATAGTGTTTCACCTTCTCCAGCATCAGCTGCGCATCGGCGCGTGAGCTGAGCTGCACCGTGCGCCAGTCGGCGGACTGCGGCGCGCTCTTAGGCGTTGGCTCAGCGGCGCTGCTGCTGGCAGGCGGTGGGATCAGGCTGCTGAGATCGGTGCTCTGACAGGCGGCGGCCACCGTGTTGACGGTTTTCAGCAGCTGCTCCATCTCCGGCAGGCCGCCGTTGCCCAGCTGCTCGGTGACGGTTTCACGAATGGTCAGCAGGCGTTCGGCTATCAGCACCACCGCTTCAGGGCCGGGACCGCCGCGCGCCAGCTCATCCTGCAGGCGGGTTAAACCGCCGGGATAGCCGGGGCAGTCGGTCTTGCTGCCGTCGAGCAGCGAACAGGCATCGCGCAGGCTGATCTCGTCGGACGCATGGCGTATCAGCGCGGCCTGGCGCAGGGCGGTGCTGAGCGCCGATTTATCACTCAGCGCCGCCAGCGCGTTAACGCGGTAGAACGGGTCGTGCTGCCCGTCCTCTTCCAGCAGCGGCCAGAGCGGCTCCCAGTAGAGCAGCAGCGCCTGCTGCACCAGCAGCAGGCCGTTGGCATAGCCGCGCAGCCCTTTCAGCTGGGTCCAGGCGCGGGTCAGCGCCAGCATCACGCGCAGATCTTTACTGCGCTCCAGCAGGCTGAGGGCCAGCTGCTCGACTTTGTTCCAGTCGGCGGGTTCCGCCGGGATGATGGTGTCGCCAAACTGCTGCTCGGCTTTACCGGCGCAGGCCTGCTCCATCGCCATATAGTCGGCGTCATATTCGAGGTTTTCGCCGCAGGGCTGCTCGCTGCTGACAGGGGTAAGAAGCGCATCGATATTCATCGGATTTCCTATTCAAACATCGGCGGATAAAGGCCGTTCCGACCGGGTTTGGCACCCGCCGCCGGGTCGAACAGCATCGTAAACAGCTGGCTGGTGAAGTTGCCGCTGTGCAGATGGGTGTAGAGCGGGTAACCGTCGGTGCGGTTGGTCCACCAGAAGCTGGTGTACTGCTGCGGGCTGAAGCAGTCCGCCACCTGTGACCAGCCGAGGGTGTTCTCTTCCGCCGGCTGACCAATCACCGCCAGAATGCCGGAGGTGTCTAAGTGTTCGGGCTGCGGCGGTGCCGGGATGGTCAGCAATACCTGGTCAAGCTGTTCGGCGGAGTAGCCGTTGCGCACCGCGTGCAGCAGCGTGCGCCCGAGCTGCTGATACCACTCCCCCGCCAGCGCCAGCTGCTGCGCCGACCACTGCGCCGGATTGAAGCTCAGTAGCGCGCACAGCGGGTAGCGGCGCCCCACGCTGTCTTTACCCGGCAGCAGGCAGCCCATCTGCACCTGCTGGCTGCCCAGCATCGGCGGCACCACGAAGTTCCATACCGGGGCATTGGCAAACTGACGGCGGCTCTCTGAGGGCTGCTCCTCACCGTTCTGCCAGTTAAGCAGGCCAACCTGGAACCAGTGGCTCCACTGGTTAAACAGCACATCGGGAAAGCGGCGCTTAAGAAAATCTCCGGCGCTGGGCAATTTGCCGTACCAGCTAATCACGGGCGTCTGGCTCATTCTCTTCTCCTCACGGCTACGGGCACGAGAACCCGGGAAGCTGGAACGGATTGCGGATACTGTTCGGGGTGAACTCAAGCGTCACACGGTGACCATCGACATTAAAGGTGGCCTGGCGGCTCAGGCTGCTGCTGCCTGCGCTCTGCTGGGCGCGGTCAAAGAAGCGGTTCAGCGCCCAGGAGCCGTTGGTCACCAGCGTCGAGGTGGTGCCGTTGGCCAGCCCGAGCTGCATACGCACCTGATTGGTGCCGCCGCTGCCCGGCCAGCTCATCAGCTGTACCGCCTGCGGGCCGTGGCTGTAGCGCAGCAGCTGACCGTCAACGTCCAGCGTCAGGGTGAGAATGTCGTTATCCATCCGCACCGTGCGCACCGTCACGCGGAATGACGGCGTGGTAGAGCCGTTGGCAAAGAAGGCGTCGCGAATACTCTGCGCCTGCTGGAACGGGCGCAGAATACTCTCGCCGCCCGGCAGGGTTTTGCCATCAATGCCTGGCGTAAAGCGCCACGCCGACTGGGTGGTATCCACCTTGTTGGCCAGGTTATCGCGGAAGAAACTGTCCATCAGGCCGCTGCCCGGAGCGAACATGCGCGCCAGATCGTCCGGGGTGACTTCACTGCGCCCGGAACGCACCAGCGGATAACGCCCGGCTATCGCCTGGCGGCAAAAGCCGCCGACTTCGACGTTGATGCGTTTACGCACGTTGTCGAGGTCACGGCGCTGGGTGTCGCTGCTGGCGCCAACCGCCATACTGGTAAACATGTTTTGCAGCGAGCCGGGCAGCCTGCCCGCACTGGCCTGCAGGTGGCTGATCGCCTCACCCGCCGGCGGTGGCATGCCGCTGTTGGCGGCGTCCTGCACCGCCGTCAGGTAGCGATACAGGTCGTCAATCTGCTTAAGGAAGTCGTCGAAGGCGATGGTTTTACCCCCCTCTTCCAGCGGATCGGCCAGCTCAATAATCGGCGCGAAGTGGTTAGCCACTGCCTGCTCCGGCGTCTGCTGTACCGCCGCGCCGGGGCTGTTCTGGCGCGAGCGGAACAGCGCCTGCAGTGTCCGCGTGGCGCTGTTATCGCTGACGCTGTCGGCGGGCTTAGCGGCTTTGTCATCGCCCTGCGGGACTTTTTCCAGCACCAGATAGTGGCTGAGGTTAATCACCAGCTTGCGCAGCGGCGAGCTGCTGCTGGAGAGCAGCCGTGCGCTGTTGATGCGCTGCGCCAGGTCGGCGCTGCCGTTGAGCTGGATATCCTGCAGCAGCCCGTCCCACTGGCGAATATAGTCGCTGATATAGAGCTGGCGCACCGCCGCATCGGTCTGCTGCTGCGTCTCGCCCTGTACCTGACCGCCGAGCACCCACTGGTCATCGTCATGCAGCGCTTTGGTCACCGCAGCGATGTTTTTGTCGAAGCTGTTCCAGTAACCGTCCGGGGTGTACAGCCCCGGGAGGGTGTCAGCAATCGAGCGCCCGCTCTTGCGCGAAAACACCAGCTCGCTCTGCGGCCCGCCGAGCGAAGCCAGCGACACCGCCCGTAAGCTGTCATCACGTTCCAGCAGGCGCTTCAGGCGTCCGTAGACGCGCTGCGACAGCGGCATCTGATTAATCAGCGCCTGCTCGCGCTTTACCAGCGCATCATCCCGGGCATACGGCGAGGCCTGAATCTGGTTCCCCAGCAGCTGGCTGAGATGCCACTCCAGCTGCTTCACCTGCGCCTGAGTGACGTTTTGCGGCAGAGTGCGCTGGATATTCAGCATCAGCCAGGCGTGCAGGAATTTGCCGTCGTAGTGTTTCGGTTGATACAGCATCTGATAGGCTTTCAGCGCTTCATAGCTGTAGTCGGCATCGCTGCCGTTGTCGTTACGCAGCCAGGTGGTAATCAGCTGCGCCACCTGCGGCATCAGCATCTGCTGCAGCGCTTTCTGGTACAGCGCCTGGGTGGCATCGCTGACTTCCGCGCCGCGATACAGCCCCATGCGGCGGGTCAGCGGCGGTGAGTTAAGGTCAAACTCGTCGCTCTCCGGCAGGTGCAGCACGCTATTAAGGAACGGCAGCAGCGCAAAGAGATCGCGCGGGTCGCTGCCCTGCAGCGCCGTGCTCTGGCGCGCCACTTCCGGCACCCGCGCCTGGACTTGCTGCAGGTAGCTTTTGTTGTTGCCGTAGCTGGTGAACCACAGCAGCGAGGCCACCACCAGCACGGCGGCCAGAGCGATATAGCCGGACCACAGCAGCGCGCGGTTGCGCAGCTCCCACCAGCGGTTGCTGCCCGCCAGACCGGCCTCAGCAAACACCACTTTTTGCAGCATATCCTTCAGGAAGAAGCTCTGACCTTTGTTGCCGGGGATCGGCGCCTCTTTACTGACCTGCTGCCAGCTGCCCTGAACGCCGCTGTCATCCTGCGGCAGCTGCATGGCGCGGTTCAGTTCGCCCATCACGCGGTCAAACGGCAGCCCCTCTTGAGTGCCGCTGGCGAAATAGATGCCGCGCGGCGAGAACTGGGTTTCAAAGTTGGAGCGGGCAAACACGGTGTCGAGGTAGTCGGCCAGCAGCGGGCGCAGCGCGGCGAACTCCTGCGGGAAGAGGAAACTTTCCGCGCGTGCTTTGGCATCGCTCTCCTGCAGTAGCGTGTCCGGCAGCCCGGCGTCCAGCCGCTGCTGCAGCAGGGCGAACTCCTGAGTGAAGGCCGCCATCAGATCGAAGTCGGCCAGCCGGGCTTTATCCCACGGGAAGGTGAAGCCCCAGATCTGCTCGCGCTGCGCCTTATCGAATTTGGCGAAATAAGCGCGGAAGCCCTTCAGCAGGTCCGCTTTGGTCACCAGGACATAGACCGGGAAGCGAATACCAAGCTGTTCGTGCAGCTCCATCAGGCGCTGGCGCAGCGCCACCGCCTGCTGCTGCGACGCCTCCGCCGACTGGGTCAGCAGGTCGGAGATGCTGACGGTGACGATCACGCCGTTGATCGGCTGGCGGCCGCGATATTTGCGCAGCAGGCCGATAAAGCCCTGCCACTCGCTGGCGTCCTGCTGCTGCTGACTCTCCTGGGTGGTGTAGCGCCCGGCAGTATCCAGCAGCACCGCTTCGTTGGTGAACCACCAGTCGCAGTTGCGCGTGCCGCCAATGCCGCGCAGCGCGGACTTACCAAAGCGGTCGGCCAGCGGGAACTGCAGGCCGGAGTTAACCAGCGCGGTGGTTTTACCCGCCCCGGGCGCGCCGATAATCACATACCACGGCAGCTGGTAAAGATACTGACGGCTGAAGCGCTGCGCCCAGAACGGCGAGCGGCCGCTGGCGTGAGAGAAGTGCGCTTTTTTCAGCAGCTCGGAGGCTTCGTTAAAGCGCTCCGCCAGCACCCGGTCTTCGCTGGTCAGACGCGGGCTCTCCCCCTCTGGCGACTCCCCCGGCGTGGTTTTCAGGCTGCCCATCAGCTTACGGTTCAGCCAGCTGTTATAGAGGCGCGGCACCACGTTGCCCAGTGCCCACACCAGGTAGAGCAGTCCAATACTGATCTGGCGGTTGACTTCCGGCTCCAGCGGGCGTGAATCGACAATCGAAAACACCGGGCCAATCACCCAGATAATAAACGACAGCGCGGTGATACCAACAAAGCCCCACAGCAGGCGGTTGGTTAAGACGGCAAACAGAATATTCAGCATCAGTGAGTTCCTTGCACCTGGCCGTTAAGCTGGGCCTGGGTATTTCCCGGTGCCACCAGCAGGGTGATCTCGACCCGGCGATTGCGCGCGCGGTTAGCGGCGCTGTTGTTCGGCGCGATGGGGTTGCTCTCCCCACGCCCTTCCGCTTTGACGCGCTGCGGCTGGGAGAGATGCTGCTGCAGCTGTTCGGTGACCGACTGCGCGCGCGCCAGCGACAGTTCATAATTCGAGGCAAAACGGGCGCTGCGGATTGGCACATTGTCGCTGTAGCCCACCACCAGAATGCGCCCGCTGACGTTGTTCATCGCTGCCGCGATGCGGTTGAGCACGCTGGCGTAGCCGTCGCTCACCGAGGTGGCCGCCGAGCTGAACAGGCCATCACCTTTTAGCGTCACCACGCTGCGGTCGGCTTCGTCACGCACCGACACCAGCCCCTGTTCGATCTCCGGGCGCAGGAAGGTTTTCAGGTCCAGCGCGGCAGGCGGCGCTGGCGCCGGATCGTGGATAGTGACTTCCGGCAGCGCGGTCTGATAAACCGAGGCCAGCACCGGGCTGGTGTAATCCCCAAGACGCCAGTTGAGCAGGATGTAGAGCAGGCAGGCGAGGAAACCCACCACGGCGGTGCAGGCCCAGAGCGGCACCACCGGGCGCCAAAGCTTGCGCGTCACCGGGTGATCTTCCGGGTGGACCGACAGCGGCGGCGCATAGCTGCCGCGCACTGAGCGGATCATCTGCAGCAGGCGCTGCTTGATGGTTTCCAGCTGCGAGCGGCCGTTATCCATGACCCGGTAACGTCCTTCGAAGCCCATCTGCAGGCAGAAGTTAATCAGCTCCAGCAGCGCAATCTGTTCACGCGGCGTCTGCGACAGGCGTGCCAGCAGCTGGAAGAATTTCTCCCCGCCCCAGGTTTCATTGTGAAATGTCACCAGCAGGCCGCTGCCCGGCCAGACGCCGCGCCCACCCCACGGAGTGAGCGCGGCGGCTTCATCCAGCGCGGTGCACAGGCAGTAACGGGCGCCGATAATCGCTTCATACGGCAGCCCGGCGCGCTGGCAGTTCATCTCAAACTGGCGGATCTCATCGATCAGGCGCTGGCGTAAACCGGCGGGATCGGGGTGGGAAACCGAATGGCGGATTTGCGGGATAGCATTCAGCAGCGGATTGGCCGCCGCCACCAGCGGGTTATGGCTGTTGGCCCCGGAAACCCAGGCTTGCGCATCAGCGTGTCGTTCCTGTTTCATGGTGATTCATTCCCTGCTCAGACGGCGTGACTGCGGATTGCCCAGAATTCCATCTCCAGCCCCGGGAACTCCCCGGCGAGATGCAGGGCAAAGGCCCCGGACTTCTCCATCTCTTTCCATAACTCCCCGCCCTTCTCCAGCTGGAAGTAGTTGTAACCGGCGTGCCAGGGGATTTGCGGCGGTGCGGTCGGCATCGCGCGCAGCACCATGCCCGGCAGCTGCAGCTGCACCAGATCGCGAATTTTGGTCACCGGGGCGACTTTCATCTGCGCCGGGAAGTGGGTTTGCAGCGCGTCGGCCGGTACGTTAGCGCGCACCGCCAGCACGAAGCCAAACTCGCGCACCATTGACGCTTCGGTAATCGTCGCCACGTTAAGGCCGTGGGAGCGCTCGGTCAGCGGCAGCTGGATGGCATTCTCTTCCATCACCTGCGACAGCCCCTGGCGCAGCAGCAGCGTCAGTTGCCCGAAGCAGCCTGCCAAATCGTCGTGGTTATACACCGGCAGCGTATTGTGCGGCCCGCGCTGCGGCGTCCAGCTGGTGAGCTCGCTGGCAAAGGCCAGCCAGTGCTGGAACAGCGCTTCCGGGTGCAGCAGCGGCAGATTTTTAACATGGCTGATGTGGCCCAGCTGCTGGTTGATCAGTGCCAGCAGCATAAAGTCGACCATATCAGCGGTATTGAAGCGCCCGGACTGCTGCAGGCGCTGGCCGATCTGCTGGCTGCGCTGCTCCAGCAGGCCGTGAATATCGCCGACATATTCGTACAGCAGCGGCTGGCTGATGGCGTTAAGCATCGGCGGGATATAGCTGCTGTCGAGGCGCAGCTGGCTGTCGCTGCGCTTTTCGCTGACCCGCGCCACGCCAATCGCCGTCCATTCCGCGGTCAGTTCGCTCTCCAGCATTAACCGCAGGCGCAGGCGCCCGAACTGCACGGCCGCCTGCCCGACCGAGATGGCGTTGAAATCATCGACTTCGCGTTCGAAGCTGATAAAGCGCGCCAGGGAATCCCCCGCTTCGCTGAAAATCACCTCTTCGCGCCCGCCGCGCCGTACCGGCAGTGCCAGCACCACTTTCACGTTGGTTTGGTTGTCCGGAATGCTTAGCGGGGGCGGCGACTGGCGCGCATCGCGAAACGAGAAGGCGGTGCCATCCGGCAGCAGCCCGCTGGCGGAGACCAGCGCCACTTTGCCCTGGCGCAGCATCGCCTCGTCGAATTCGATATCGTGCAGCCCCCACAGATAGGGGCGCTGTGCCAGGCCCCAGTCACGCAGGGTGCTGTGCAGGTGGCTTTCAGACTGCTGGAAATGGTGCGGGCGCAGGAACATGCCTTCGGTCCAGACCACTTTTTCTGCTTTGCTCATGTTGGCTCCTGTCTCCGGCGCTGTCAGTTTTTCACCACGCGGATGCCGCTGATATCCGCAATGACTTCGGCATGCAGCTCATCGTCCGACCCCTTCCAGACCTGATAAAAACGGCTGTCTGAAGGCTGCGGTAACGGCAGGGAGAGACGCCATCTCTTGCCATCCAGCGCCTGGTATTCCGCCATGATGGCGATGTAGCGCGCGCCAGGGTTGTTCTGCCCGACGATTTTTTTATTGGTTTGGCCCGGCATCAGGAAGAACTGCTCGCTGTCCAGCAGGTTGGTACCCAGCACGCTCTGCGCGTTGTTTTGCAGAGAGTAAAAATCAGCCGACATGAAATCCGCATCGGAATTCAGCCACAGCACGCGCACTTTCAGCGGTGCCGACTGGTTAATTTGCGGATGCGCCTGGAACAGCAGGCTGTATTGCGTGGGTGTGTCTCGTGAAGATGAACCGCAGCCGGCCAGCAGTGCCAGCGCGGTGAGGCAAAGCACCTGAAGGCTCAGGCGCCAAATATTCAGTCTGTTCATAATCGGGCGACCATTAACGATTAATCGATGATCCAGGTTCCGCTGTTGCTGCTCTGGCACGCTTTGCTATCGCCATCCACCGCAACGCAGGTTTTTTTCGCCGGAGCGCGCACGCGCTTACGGCGCTGATCGGCCTTTATCGTTTTGTCGTAAATGTCGCTTTTCACACCGGCTCGCAGCGGCACGTAGCCCAGCAGCTGCTCCTGCCCGCTTTCGGCAATTGCCAGCCAGTTATTCTCTACGGTTCCCAGCACGGTGAAGCTCTGCGCGTTATCCAGGTTACGCACCAGCTTGCCGCCAAAGTCAGGTCGGCTCATCACTGAGGCGCCGTACAGCGCACGGTACTCTTCGTTGACGGGCGTGAAGCTCTGCGGCGGAGTGATAGCGTGGCGATAGCTCAGCTTCACCCCATCGACAGTACTGGAAACAATCGTGTCATCCGTCATTGGCGGCGGTGGTGCTTTGCATCCGGCAACGCTCAACACAAACAGCAGGCTTAATGCGATACGAATTTTCACCATGATCCTCATACGTTTCTCAAAATGACAGGGACGGGCAGATATGCCCGCAGAACAGCACCAAAAAAAGACAGCAGTACAGATTTAACCAGCAGGAAGGGGCAGCGTGCCGGGCATTTGCCAGCGAAGCGCTGCTGAGCCAGGCAAGAATCAAGTCACCAGGATTTATCCGCTGCTTCCTGCAGGCGAGATTGATCAAAAGCTCACATCAGACAAGATTACTGATTCACTTAAGCGATACATCAATAACCCGAGAGTGATAACGGTACCACCCAGGATCATTGATTAATTTGCAGCGATTATAAAAGTAAAAATCAATAGGTTACGATTAGAACAGATTAGACCAGATAGCTTCCATTACGCTTATAATTCGGAAACTTATGGCTACAGCTCCAAATGAAGCCAAAAATGGATTGTAAAGCACCACAGGCGGCAACAATCCTTACCACACCAGCGAACAACCATAATTACGATCAATAACATAAAGTTACAAAGAGTGGTCGCGCTGGAATTTGGCTATAGCTACCGCATGAGGCTGACAAAAGTCATCTCAAAAAGGTAATGGGAAGTATTTATTTGTAAATTTCACGATAAGTTTACAGACAACATTCAACAATTCAACGTGCTTAATCCACTTAAGCTATGATTAGTTTTGCTTAACTATCAATGTTAAGACAAATATCACTCAATTTCAGAAGTTGCTTAGGATTAATCCTAGAAATTCTTATTGATTATTTATCAAATCGCGTAATTGACGTGCAAAATTGTGAAATACCCGAAACAAAAAATTTTTAAAAAAACTGTTTATGCCGGTACTAAATGAGACGCAGTTAGCGCCCGGCCACAATGAGATTGGGGTATCAGACTTAAATCCTGGTTCTGTGCCACAAGGCAGTAAATGAGAGTAATAACCACTACGAAGGCAGCAGAAAGCTCTAATTTGGCTGGTTAAGACAAATTTAAGGATGGGCGTTCACTGGCTATAAGTATCTCAAAAATGGAGAGAATTTCGCCCTCGAGGGGGCAGAGAAGGGGCAAATAGGGACATCACCCGCGGCCAATCAGGACAATCAGCCGCAGGCAGCCGGGGGGTTAAAGACCCAGCAGACGTTGTAGTTCGTTCAGAGAAGTCACCTGCCAGGTCGGCGCAATGCCTTCCGGCAGGCTGCGGCCATCGGCATTCAGCCAGCAGGTCGCCATGCCGGCGTTGATGCCACCAAGAATATCGGAATCCGGGTTGTCACCCACCATCAGCACGCGCTCGCGCGGCGGGTTGCCCATCTGGTTCAGAGCATAATCAAAGATTGCCGGGTGCGGTTTGGCGTGGCCGACCTGTTCGGAGATCACCAGCAGATCGAAGTAGCCGAGGAAGCCGGTACGCTCCAGACGCGCCTGCTGCAGTGCGGTAAAGCCGTTGGTGATAATCCCCATCTTCACCCTCCCCTTCAGCGCGTTGAGTAACTCAACGGCACCCGGCAGCGGCGTGCAGATCTCGGCCATCGCCGTCAGGAAACCGCTGTTAAGATGGTGCGCGGTGACGTTCAGCCTGCTGGCCCAGCCTTCGAATCGACGCTGCTGCAGCTGCAGTGCGCTGATAGCGCCGTTCTGGTAGTCGACCCACAGCGGCTTGTTGATCGCCTGGTAGTCGTCGTAGTCCGCCTTGTTGAACTGCACATCGTACTGCTGAAACAGACGCTGCAAGCCGGCGAACGCATCAAAGTGGAACAGCGTTTCGTCAGCGTCAAAAAGAATCCAGTCACGGTTTTGTAGCATTGGAGCATTCCTTACTTACTTGAAGGTCAGGCGTAATGTGTCATTTATATCGTGAGGGCCATCATGATCGCGTCTTCTTTACCGTCCCTGGTTGGATAATAGTTACGGCGGATCGAGACCTCGTTGAAATCCAGCTGCTCATAGAGCGCGATAGCAGCAGCGTTTGAGGCGCGCACTTCCAGCCACAGCGTCATCACCCCGCGCTGCTCCAGCTCGCCGATCAGATGCCGTAACAGCTCCCGCCCGAGGCCACGGCGCTGAAAGGCCGGGTCCACCGCCAGGTTAAACAGCGTCGCTTCATCCAGCACCACCTGCGTAATGGCGAAGGCTGCCAGCACGCCGTCGACGCGCAGGGCAAAATTCAGATAGCGCTCGCCCTGATTGCTGGCTAGTGTCTTTTCTGTCCAGGGGAAAGCGTGGCTACGCTGCTCAATGGCAAACGCCGGCTCAAGGTCTTGCGTGGTGAGTAAAGAAATCTGATTCATGTTGGCAAATTTGCAGCCAGAGCGCCCGTTTGGCGTCGGCATTGTGATAAAGCTCCGCCAGCACTGGCGAAGCGATTTGAGTTCCGGCTAAGGCCACCGGGGCGTCCAGCCCTAAACGCCAGCTGTTACAGCGGGCGTCATCCGGCAACATCGCCAGCTGGTCGGGAGTGAGTAATTGCACCTGCGGTGCCTGCAGGTTCAGGGCGCGCAGCACGTCCGCCACCAGCGGATCCTGCAGGACGGGCGGGGTATCCGCCACAATCACCAGGCGGGTTTCAGCGGGTAACGTCACCGCAATCTCCCCCTGCAGGGCGCGCGGACGCCGCAGCGTATACTGCGTTATGCCCATTTGCTGTAATAACCAGTCACGTCTGGAAGACATCTTTTTTTCCTGTCTGGTCGCCCGTTTGCGCGCCTATGCTAGCAAACCCGATGATTAAGAGCCAACAAACGACTATAATCCCCGCTCTGAAATTAAAGGAGCCATCGATGTCCGCATTTACCCCGGCCAGTGAAGTGATACTGCGCCACAGTGATGAATTTACTGAACGCCGCGTGCTGTTTGCTGGCGACCTGCAGGATGACCTGCCCGCCCAACTGGATACCGCGCTCAGCCGGGTACATACCCAGCAGTATCATCACTGGCAGATCCTCAGCCGCGCCCTGGGAGAAAATGCCCATTATGGCCTCGTCGCCACGGCCGACATGGTCGCCGACTGCAATACGCTGGTGTACTACTGGCCGAAGAACAAGCCGGAAGCGCAGTTCCAGCTGCAAAACCTGCTGGCGCTGCTGCCGGTGGGTAGCGATGTTTTCGTCATCGGTGAAAACCGCAGCGGCGTGCGCAGCGCCGAGCAGATGCTGGAAGGCTGGTGTTCACTTGAGAAAATCGACAGCGCGCGCCGCTGCGGTCTGTATCACGGCCAGCTGGAGAAACAGCCAGCGTTCGACGTCGATACCTTCTGGGACGAATACCCGCTGGGCGACCTGACGGTGAAAACCCTGCCGGGGGTGTTCAGCCGCGACGGTCTGGACATCGGTAGCCAGCTGCTGCTCTCCACCCTCAAGCCGCATATGAAAGGCAAAGTGCTGGATATGGGCTGCGGCGCCGGGGTGCTCTCCGCGATGATCGCCAGCTTCTCGCCAAAAGTGCGCCTGACGCTGACCGATGTCAACGCGGCGGCGATTGAAGCCAGTAAAGCCACGCTGGCAGCCAACCAGCTGGAAGGCGAAGTGTTCGCCAGTAATGTTTACTCCGACATCCCCGGCCGCTTCGATATGATCATCTCTAACCCGCCATTCCACGATGGCGTGCAGACCAGCCTGGATGCGGCACAGACGCTGATCCGCGGGGCCATCACCCACCTGAACACCGGCGGTGAGCTGCGCATTGTCGCCAACGCCTTCCTGCCTTATCCGCAGGTGCTGGACGAAACCTTCGGCAGCCACGAAGTGCTGCTACAGAATGGCCGTTTCAAAGTGTACCGCGCCGTTAAAGGCCGCCCACCTAAGAAATAGTACGCCGCAATCCGTAGGGTCGGGCATGCCCGACCCGCTTCAAACGTTACGGCAGCGCTGTTTTTCCAGGCTGTTGTTTCAACAATAAGAAATAACTGTTGACGTCCCTGGTAAAATCTCTAGAATGCGCCTCCGTGGTTGCGATATAACGTTGTTATGTTGCGGGTATGCGAAGGTGGCGGAATTGGTAGACGCGCTAGCTTCAGGTGTTAGTGTCTTA